>NZ_JBNPNG010000012.1:0-56762 GCF_050314535.1 Collinsella sp. SGI.095 | reverse complement strand
ATGGGGTCCGGCGCGGGCGGCGTCTCCGGGTGGGAGCGCAGCTGGTAGTAGGTGGAGCGCGGCACGCCGAGGATCTCGCACTGCGCTGATACCGGGTAGCGGTCGGCGTTAGCCGCTATCACCGTCACTTTCGTGCGAATATCAGCGCCGCTTGTTTTAGGACGTCGACCTCCATACGGAGCCTCTTGTCCTCGCGCTCCAGCTCGATGACCCTGTCCTGCTCGGGCGTCCTGTTGCCCGCGGCCCGCGGCGAGCCGGTGGCGTTTATCGACTTGATCCAGCGCTCGAGCGTGCTCTTGCCGAGATCGTACTCCTCCATGATCTCGCGCCTGGGCTTGCCGGCGTCGTGCAGCCCGACGATCTGCCTCTTGAACTCGTCGGTGAAGTGCCTCGGGTGCTTCGGGTCCCTCATGTCCCCCCCGTCCCTCGCGCCCCTCTTCAGATTGTCCAATCTAGTGTAGCCAATCCAACCTCGCTCGCGATGTTCTTCCGGGGCTTCGGCGGCACCGTCTCCTCGGCAGTGGTCGGGACGATGTGCGCCGCGAGCGGCCCGGGCGCACCCGGGGCGATGGGGACCGCGATCGCCGTCTCCGCCCTCGGCGCAGCGGCCTCCATCCTCCTGCCGCGCAAGGTCGATCGGAAGCGGTAGGCAGGGACACGGGCCGGGCGCGACGCAACCAGGCAGCAAAAGCCCTTATCTCTTCACGTTGTCATCATCCTTCGAGCCAGTGTCCGCAAAACGATGGCAGCATAGACCCAACGCCCCTCGGCTCCCACCCAGACGAGCAGCTGAAGGAACCCTCGGAAAAGACTCTTTGACCATCTTCTAAAAAACGGTCGATTGGCCAAGTGTTAACTTACAGCCAGCAGCCATGGGAAGGAACGGCATGGCGGGAGACAACCTGCATGAGGACGCCTTAGGCCGCGAGCGGAAGGATGCAATGCTCGGTGCCGAACGTGGCGTGTTCGAGCGCGGCGACTACAGAGCTGTAACCGGGCCCGATGCCGCGCTAGATTGACGAATTGCCAACCGTTGTTGGTTGCTCCTGCGCCGCTCACGCAGTTCCATGGTCTCGCGCCCAAGCGGCGCGGACCGCGAAAACCGACCGAAAGGAACGGCCATGAACTTCAACGACCGACTCATCGACCTCAGGAGGAAACGGGGCCTCTCGCAGGAGCAGCTAGGGTACGAACTCGGCGTCTCGAGGCAGACAGTGTCGAAATGGGAGCTCGGGCAGTCGTACCCCGACTTCCAGCGGCTCGTCCTGCTATCGGACTACTACGGGATCGGCCTGGACGAGCTCGTGCGGGGAATCGACGTGGGCGATGTGCGCGCCCTCAACGAGTCCGACAAGCAGATCTCCTCAATCTACGCGGACGTGAAGCGGGGCAAGGAGGCGGTGCTTCGGGCCTGGCGGGCTTTCCTCGTTGTCGGGGGTGTCGTCCTGGCGCTCTTCGCCCTGGTTGTGATCTATGGGGTGTCTCAGGGCAGCCTCTTCGCAGGGTAGCCGGGTCGAGGGGCGCGCATGACGACGGCGGGCGCGCTCCCGCCCGCCGCGCTCTTCTCGGCGCTTTGGAGGGCCCAGGGTCCGGCGGCAAGCCGGCCTATCGCACGGAACGCGTACGATTCTTGAAAGCGCCGAAGATTAGTGCCGCACAGACGGCTTCCGCCGCCGCAAAGACGACCACCAGCAGAAACGCCTGCTGGGTGCCCGCGGCCGTCGCGTTGGCCATGTGCGCAGGATCAATCGCCTGCGCGCTGGCGACGATCGTGGAGACGAACACCGTGCCGATCGCGCCCGCCAGCTGCTGCACCGTGTTGACGATCGCGTTTCCATCCGGGTTATGCTCGATGGGCAGGTGCGCCAGGCCGTTTGTCATGTTACCCGGCAGGTTCGCCCCCTTTCCCAACGAGTAGAGCACGAAGAAGAGAACGATGAGCGGCCCGGTAAGCGTGGGCGCGAACGCGAAGAACAGGATTGTGGACGCGAGCGTGACCACGCACCCGCCGATAATCGAAAGCCCTGCGCCAAAGCGATCGTAGACGATGCCCGAAAGCGGCGCCTGAAGGGCGCCCGCGATGCATCCGGGCACCAGCAGGCAGCCCGCGGTAAACGCATCGATGCCAAGCGACAGCTGCGCGTAGTTGGGGATGAGGAACGCAAGCCCCAGTGTGCAGAACTGCACGAGGAGGATACCCGCGACCGAAAGGGCAAACACCGGGTCGCGCAGCACGCGCACATTGAGCAGGGCACCCGGCGTGGCAAGGGAGTGCCGGCAGAACAGCGCGATCGCGGCAGCTGCCACGACGAACAGGCCGAGCACAGACGGGCTCGCCCATCCGGCTGACGAGGCGCTGTTCGCGGCAAAGATGAAGCTGGCAAACCCGACAGCGAGCATGATGAGGCCGCAGACGTCGAGCGACGGGCGCCCCGACGTCGTCGACTGCCGAATGCAGGCGGCGCCCAGGGCAAACGACGCAGCCACCAGCGGCACGAGCACCCAGAACACCGCGCGCCAGCTTAGGACGCTCACGAGAAAGCCGCCGAGCGACGGGCCGATGGCGGGCGCCGTCGAGGTGATGAAGTTGGCGATACCGATCATAAGCCCCATGTTCTTGCGCGGCACCTGCTCCAAGATGATGTTGAACATGAGGGGCAGCGCTACGCCCGTGCCCACGCCCTGCACCAAGCGTCCGGCGAGCAGCACCGGAAAGACGGGAGCCAGCGCCGCCGTCAGCGTTCCCGCCAGAAAGCAGGAGGCTCCCGCCACGAATAGCGCGCGCATGGTAAAGCGCCGACGCAGATACGAAGACATGGGGATGATGACCGACAGCACGAGCAGATAGCCCGTGGTAATCCACTGAACCGTCGCGGTATCGATGCCGAACTCCCGCATGAGAGACGGAAAGGTCACGTTCATAGAGCTCTCGACCACCACGCCCGAAAAAGACATGATGCCCGCCGCAATCACGGACGCGACGACGCGCCGCGGCAGCTTCCGGCTATCATCCACTCCTACTCCTCCGCACTTCCGCACGCCGCGGCCTTACGGCCCAAGCGCTCGTTCTGCCAGCGTGTGAGGTCGGCCTCCCCTACAACCTCAAGCAGCCGCTTGACAGTCCGAACCGTCACCTCGATGTCATGTTCGGTCACGCCCGCCTCGCCAAGAAGCAGGGCGGTGTACTCGTAGACCTCCTCGTACCAAACGCGATGCGTAGCGAGACCGTGTTCGGTCAGCTCAACCAACACCTCGCGGCCGTCCGTGGGGCTGGCAGACTTGTGCAGGTAACCATCCCGCTCGAGGTCGCACACCATGCGCGTCACGCCGGGACGCGTGGCGCCCATATCGTCCGCGATGTCGCTCACGCGCACGGCGCGGCGCCTCGATGCATCTTCCTTGGCGTAGCCGCCCAGCTCATAGAGCGTGTCGAGCACGCGCGTCCTCCCGTTGGTGAGGTCAGGCGGCAGCTGCGGCATCATGCCGTCGATGCGACGCGCGCGCCGCAGCGTATCCATCAGCATCTTGAATGAGCGCCCGTTCATTTCTGTTCCTTCCGTCTCAAAAAATAATTATCTATAGTAATTATCTTGAGTAATTATATACGGACGCACATTGGATGCGCCGACGAAGAAGTCTAGAACGGCAGACAGTTCGATCGGTTCCTATCGGTCGGCCTTGCGACGAGCGATCACTCGCCTCATGTGTTCAAACTGTCGCATGGCGAAGCCGGATTTCCCAACGAGGCCGGCGCAAGCATCCATCACAGATCGCCCTTGGCGCTCATCGCGCCACCTTCGGTCATTGGCTTAACCTTTTCCATGGCGGTTCCCGCGACCACAGAAGCGCACGCCGCTACCGTCAGTCCAAATGCACCTCACTTCGGCAGCCTTGCGCCCCCACAGCCATCGGTGAGGGAGGTTTTTGCAGTGGATTGTTTATAACCCACTTACTTCTGCTCAGTAATCAAATCGTGTATTCCCATGGCCTCTCGTCCACGTGGTGTATCGGTGTCCCCCTATTCGCCGGAATCTGGCAATTTTCGAGCACTCGAGTTGAGCTCAATATGAACTCAACGCCGATGTTCGCTCGACAGCTTCCGAGCGGCTTGCATTCCCGCCGAGGAGGACGGACGCCTCTGGCAAGACCAGATCCTGCTAGATGCGCACAACATAGCCGTCCTTGCGCGGGGCGGCCGCGCCCTCGGGCCCCGCGGCGTATCCCAGGGCGATGGCGCCCACGCCGCGCAGCGTCTCGGGCAGGCCCCACTCCCCGAGGAGCGCCTTGCCCTCCGCGCTGTCGAAGATCTCGCGCTCGCGGTGGATCCAGCAGCTGGAGAGCCCCAGGGCGTGCGCCGCGAGCATGAGGTTCTCCAGCACGCAGGAGCCGTCCTCAACGAAGGTGCCGCGCCCGCCGTCGGCGAGCACGACCACGATGACCGGGGCGCCGTAGTACGGGTCGGCGTCCCTGCCCATGACGGCGGCGTTGAGCCGACGCAGGCGCTCGCGGGTCTCGGGGTTGGTCACCGCCACGATCACCGGAGACTGGTGGCCGCCGCCGGTGGGCGCGAAGGTGCCCGCCTCGAGCACGGCGTCGAGCAGGTCGGCGGGCACGGGATCTGCCTTGTAGGCGCGCACGCTGCGGCGCGTCTTGATGAGGTCGATAAGGTCGTTCGCCATGATGTCATGTCCTTTCTCCCGCTGGTGCTGTCTATATAGAAAGGCCGCCCGTCTGCCAGGGGCAGGCGAGCGGCGAAAAGGTGACGGCATCCAGAAAAATCCGCTGAGATTTTCAAGGCTCATTATGGACCCGTTCCGCGTGATGTCAAGCGCGCTGCAAGCGATGCCGCGAGGCGGCTCGGCCGGTTCTCGCTCAAAGCCCATTCGATGCTGGAACGCCTGCGCGGCAACGTCATGAACACGATCGGGCAGCGCCTCCAGAAGCCCGTCGGCGCCATCGCAACGGCAGCGAGGGAGGGGCTCGGAATCGACCGGGAGCTCGTCGCCCTCACGAGGCGCTCCCCCGTCGTTCACGACTTCACCGCGCTCGTGCTCTGCTTCGACAGAATCGTCAACGATGCGGACGCGAGGTCGGAGAAGGCGGCCGGCCTTCACGCTCTGCGCGAGCGCTTCCTCGAGCATGCCGACTACTTTAAGAAGCAGGTGGAGCTAAGCGAGGGGATCAAGATGCTGAGCGAAGTCATGCGCTCGGGAGCCGAGGCTATCTCCTAAATTCCTCTATGAATCGCCGTTCTGATTTCCGAGAAATCGGGCGCCTGCAGGGCCCGGCGAGATTCCAGGGCCTGCGGGGCCGGGCGGGAAAGAGTAAGTCCGAGTAGTTCCGAGTAGCCCAGCAGCAACCCGGCTACCCGCTGCATGAAAACAGCAGCTCAGACGCATGACATGCCGCCACATGAAGCGGCTAACCCGGGTAAGAGTAAGCCCGAGCGGTCAGAGCAGGGCCCGACTTCCCCTCGGCCGGGCGCCTATCCGATCAGGCAAAATCCAGAGACAACCCGATAGCGGCGAGCCGGGGCCGGCGGATGCCGGTTATTCCTCGTGCGCGCAGCCTGTCACGGGCCCCGCTTTCCCCGCAAGGGCCGCGATGCTTTCCCGGCTTCTTTCGGGCTCGGCCGCCGGCGCTCAGAGCGGTGCCGGCGAAGCTCGCCCGAAACAACCGGTCGGCGGCGCCTCCCTGCCGGAGAACCAGCGGCCGCGCCTTCGCCCCTCCCAGTATCCCCATGCGTGCCTCGCCTTGGCTCTCCCGTGATTCTATTGAGCAATTTCGCCGTATGCGGCATTGTTTTCTCAGTAAGAAGAAGGTGGGCCCCGGCCTATTCAGGACACTTTTCTGGTCATGTCTGCATCGCCGTCCAGATTAATGTCCAGAATCGATCCGCCTGTCAGACAGCAACTCGACTTGAGCGGAAATTTCCGCCCGGACGGCGGCCGCAAGCTCCTCGCACCGCTTCATCTGCTCGACTAGCCTCCCATGCGCATCCCAATACGCTTCCCAGAGACCCCCATCGGCCATGGACTCGAAGTCAATCTGCATCGGAGGAAATCTCCGCTCATACTCGGCTATCCTTTCGGCTCTCTCCTCGACATCTCCCACGCCCCGCGACGCGGGCGACAGCGGCGACGGCCCGAACATCCAATTCCTCCAGGGCTTGTTCCCCTTAGACTGATTGCACTTTCCACATGCGGGGACAAGGTTGTGAATCTCCGTGATGTAGCCCGTTGGGCGCTTGCCCCGTACGATGGCGTTGAGATGGTCCCACTCCGTCGCGGGGTCACCGCAGTAGGCGCAGCGCACATCCGAGGCGTCCATGCCAAGCACCTCGAGCGCAAGGGCGATTTCCTCGTCACCCGGCATGATTGCAGGGATAATCCCGTTCACAAATGAGTTCGTGATACTCGACGTCCGGCCGGTTATCTTTACCGGTGTTGGCATCTTGAATGCATTGGAAAGAGCGCTCTTTGCCATCATCCGCCTCAAAACAAGATGGGGTTACAGCATATCTGTAACCCCAGCTAACTGCCATTATAGTACAAATACAAACGTATGTTCGCTATTCCCACTCTATGAATCGAAAGTGTGGGCATTTCCATGTCGTCTCGTATTTTATACGGAAAACGAACGTGGCGATACACGGCGATACTCAACGGCACAAAAGTGAGACAAAACTGCTCTGATAATCGAAACTCAAATGAAACTCAAGGGTGTTGAGTTTCATTTTTGTCCCAGTAGCAAAAAGGGCAGGGTAGAGCGGCCAAATCCTCCCCTTTTCAGGTGATCTGAAGCGGCATCACATGCAAGCCACCAGCGACAATTGCAAACCTATAGTTAAAAACTCTCTCCAGTTTGCTCCGGCTTGTCGCAGTTTGTTCTAGTTCGCCCAATTTATACCCAGTCTCAAAAATTGCCGAAAATCCATGTGGTCAAATTTGAGTCACGGATATCCATACAATTTTGCTCATTCTTTGGGGTCACGCTGGGTCACGGCCTAACCGGATATCCAATCGGAAAGGACGGCTGCCGTCTCGCGATTGGCGGAGTAGTGCATCCAGCGGCCGTCCTTGCGGCAGCTGACCAGCCCGGCGGCGCAGAGTTGCTTCACATGGTGGGAAATGGTGGGCTGGGTGATGTCCATCTGCTCAAGAATCTTGCACGCGCAGATATCGTCCTTGTCCTTGATGGCCTGGTAGATGCGCAGGCGCGTGGGGTCGCCCAGCGCCTTGAACGCCGCCGCGAGGCTCTCGTTGTCCATGGTTTCCTCCTGTCTGTCTGGCAGCTTCAGTATATCACGCAAATTCATATATTGACATATATCTATGTGACTCCTATATTGTCGTCATGACATAGATATATATCGATACATCAATATGAAAGGAGTCCCAATGGAATCCATCGGAACGTTCATCTTGGACCAGGTGCTGAAGATGCAGTGGCTGAGCGAACTGATCGCCGCCTTGCTGGGCGCGCTAGGCATTGACGCAGCGGGCGAGTGGGGCGGCACGCTCCACTTCTTCATCTATGACACGGTGAAGATCGTCATCCTGCTGTGCGTGCTCATCTTCGCCATCAGCTACATCCAGAGCCACTTCCCGCCCGAGCGCAGCCGCAAGATCATGGGCCGCTTCAAGGGAATCTGGGGAAATGTGGTGGGAGCACTGCTGGGAACGGTGACGCCGTTCTGCAGCTGCAGCTCGATCCCGCTGTTCATCGGGTTCACCCGCGCGGGCCTGCCCCTGGGCGTCACCTTCAGCTTCCTCATCAGCTCGCCCATGGTGGACCTGGGCAGCCTGGTGCTGATCATGAGCATCTTCGGCCCGGGCGTTGCCGTTGCCTACACGATGGTTGGCCTGCTCATCGCCATCGCCGGCGGCACCATCATCCAGCGCATGGGCATGGAGGAGCACCTGGCCGACTTCGTCCGCGGCGACGCGCCGGCCGATGTCGAGCTTCTGTCCATGACGGTGCCCGAGCGCCTGGCCTATGCCCGCAAGGAGACCTGGGGCACGTTCAAGAAGGTGTTCCCGTACATCCTGCTGGGCGTGGGAATCGGCGCCTTCATCCACAACTGGATCCCCGCCGAGTGGATCGAGCTGGTCCTGGGCGACGGCAACCCCTTCGCCGTGGTGCTGGCCACCCTCGTCGGCGCGCCTATCTACGCCGACACATTCGGCGCCATCCCCATCGCCGAGGCCCTGTACTACAAGGGCACGGGCCTGGGCACGGTGCTGGCCTTCATGATGAGCGTCACCACGCTGTCCATCCCCAGCCTGACCATGCTCTCCCGCGTCATCAAGCCGAAGCTGATGGTGACGTTCGTGGGGCTGTGCATCGTCGGCATGTGCATAAGCGGCTACGTGTTCAACTTCCTGCAGCCGCTGTTCTAACCGGTTAGGAGCCCGCACGGTGCGGGCGCGTCGAAAGGAGAAATTGTCATGGGATTGTTCGGATTCGGAAAGAAGAAGGAAGAGAAGGCCGCCGTTCCCTGCGCGTGCAATGATGGCGCTCCGCAGATGAAGGCAGAGCCCTGCGGCTGCGGAGGCGCCCGCCAGGTGAAGGTGCTGGGGACCGGCTGCTGCCACGAGCTGAACGAGAACGCCCAAGCGGCCATCGCCGAGCTGGGGCTCGAGGCGGAGCTTGAGTACATCACCGACATGGACCGCGTCATGGGCTACGGCGCCATGAGCCTGCCTGCGCTGGTCGTTGACGGCAAGGTCGTGTCCGCTGGCATGGTGCTCACGCCGGCGGAAGTCGCAGCGTACTTGAGGTAGGAGGAACCATGGAGATCAGATCGACCCGAGGCAACGCGATACTTTTCTGGAAGGTCGCAGACGGCGATACCGTGGAGGCCGGGCAAGTAGTTGCTTCCCTCGAGCAGGGCAAGGGCACGATGGAGGTCGTGGCACCGTGCGCTGGAAAGATTGGCATTGCCTGCAAGGGCGGCATGGTGTCCGAGGGCCAGCTCCTGGCGACGGTGGGCTGATGCTGAACGTCGTGAAGAGCCCCTACCGCACCGCTTACGAGAACCTCGCCTTCGAGCAGGAGCTTCTTCGCACGGGCACGCCCTTCCTTTTCACCCACCGGGACGCCCCCTGCGTCTCAGTGGGCTTCAACCAAGACATTGAAGCGGAAGTCGACGCCGCACTTGCCAAGGAGCTGGGTGTCGACATCGTCCGGAGGCAAAGCGGCGGCGGGGCGGTCTACCGCGACGAGGGGTGCGTGGCATTCTCGATGGCGGTGCCGCGTGATTTCCTTCCGCGCGCCATGGAGGTTCCCGAGCGGGCCCTGATGGCCCTGGGCGTGCCGGCCGTCCGAAACGACCGCAACGACGTCTACGTCGCCGGTCGCAAGGTATGCGGATGCGCATGGCAAGACGCTGGCGACCTGGTCGTGTTCCACGGCAGCGTGTTGTTCGATGTTGACCTGGACGCGATGGATCGCCTGCTTGCCCCCGGCAAGAGGAAGTACTGCGGCACCGCCATGAGGTCTGTTTTCGCCCGCGTGAGGAACATCAAGGATTTGGTTCCGCAGATGACAGCTGACGAGTTCCAGGGAGCACTCGAGAGAGCGCTCCTCGCCTCCGTTTCCTTGGGTGCGATGTGATTTCCGCCGGTCTCTTTCACGTGCGCCTCCGTCAGCTCCCTGACCGTGAGAAGCCTAGGGGGTGCGATCGTAATAAGAAAACCCCAGTTAAACTGGGGTTTTCTTATTACACAAAGCCTATACGGGCTACTTTCACTCTATAGTTGAAAACTTTCTCCAGTTTGTCCCAGTTTGTCGCAGTTTGTTCTAGTGAATCCTATTTACACCCAGTCTCAAAAATCGACGTTTGGGCATGCGGTCAAATTTAGGTCACGGTTTTTCGGTTAGACCACTTTGGATACTGGGACTTTTCCTATAATCTTTCTTGCTTAAATAGCAGGCGAAAGCGAAGGAGCTCCTATGGTCACCAAGGATGATGCGTGTTGGATAATCGGCCTTTCCGCAGGTGCGGGCATTGGCGTATATCTTGATGGCGGCTGGGGCGTCGATGCGCTTGTCGGGCGTGAGACCAGGGCTCATAACGACATCGACCTGTTCGTTCAGCGCGGGGATTACCAAAGGTTCGTGGATCTAATTGCTGATGAGGGGTTTTCCGAGGTGGCTGCATCTTTCACCACCGAAGATCACACGGTGTGGCAAGACGAGGCGGGGCGCATCGTCGACCTGCATTGCTTCGATTTCGCCGAGAATGGCGATATTCTGTATCAGGGAGATCGTTTTCCCGGGGAGGTCTTTTCGGGGAGGGGGCGCATCGGCGAGGTGGAGGTGTCGTGCATCGACCCCGAAAGCCAGCTGTTGTTTCACTTGGGCTATCAGCATGACGAGCACGACGTCCACGATGTCATGCTCCTATGCCGTGAGTACGGTTTCGACGTTCCCGAAGAATATCGCTAGCTGTTGCTTTTTGCATCGGGTCACGACTTCAGCGCTTGCCGCAGATGCGCTGCGCCAGACCGCCCTGGACATCACGCCACGCCGTATATGGCCCTCCGCGCACGCGAGTCCCATTTCGCCTGCTTGATCCAGTACTCGTAGAACGGATAGGGGGTCACCTTGTACTGGCGCCAGGTCTTCTCGTACGTGCCGCGGGCCGCCTGCCTCACTATGAGCTCGGCGAGCTCGTCCGCGCTCCTGCGGACCTTGAAGCACCACGTCCACTTGAACCAGGCGAGGTAGTTCTCGAGGCGTCTCGTGGAGACGCCCCGGAACCTGCCGATGAAGTGCCTCATCTGGGAGTGGAGGCTGTTCACCCTGTTGATGGCGTGCTCCTCCCTCTTGCTGGCGATGTGCTCGCCGACGCCGAGGGCGGGCAGGACGCGGCGGTACACGTGCGCACGGTCCGTCGAGATTATCGCGCCGACCGCGAGCTTGTCGGCGAGCAGCTCCCTGGCTGCCGCCTCGTCGAGGCCGCCCCTCCCCGCGATCTCGTAGAAGATGTCGCCGGCGTCGTTGATGCCGGTGAGCACGCATATCTTCTCGTGCCCGTCGGTTCCCTGCGACCTTGCGCGGGGCTTCCTGGGCACGCCGGACTCCGACCTGGAGCGGTTTCCCTTGAAGCTCTCCCTGAAGAAGCACTCGTCGAGCTCGGCCCCGCCGCCGGCCTCCACGCGGAAGGCGGGCATGCGCTTGGCCATGGCCTCGAGCAGCCTGTGGCGCATGAAGAACGCCGTCTTGAGGCACACGCCGCACTTTTCCGCCGACTCGCGCAGCGGGAGCATGTCCACGTGGCACTCCGCGAACCTCATCCAGGCCGACCTGTCGAGCTTGGTGGTGGAGAAGATGCGCATGGTGGCGTCGGTGAAGGTCCTGGCGCACCCTCGGCAGAGGAACCGCTGACGGCCGCGCCCGTCTCGCCCCCTCTTCACGTAATGCGGGGAGCCGCACCAGGGGCAGGCTCTGTCGGGATCGTCTTCCGCCCCCTCGCTTGCCGC
Source organism: Collinsella sp. SGI.095 (assembly GCF_050314535.1). NCBI lineage: Bacteria > Bacillati > Actinomycetota > Coriobacteriia > Coriobacteriales > Coriobacteriaceae > Collinsella > Collinsella sp. SGI.095. Next base: position 45,273 of record NZ_JBNPNG010000012.1, on the reverse strand, counting down.
GAGGTCGAAAAGCTCCGCGTCTATCAGCGCCTTGAGCGATCTCAGGGCCCTGCTCTTCTCGGCAGCCGTCATCTGCGGGAGGAACTGCCTCGTCAGCTGGGTGAGCACGTCTTCCATTGCAACCTCCATCTTTCCTGATGATGGAATTGTCGCAATTGGGGGTCCTGCTGCGTGTACTGTGCATAGGACACTTATCCAAAGCGGTCTAACACAACGCCATGAACGGACACCCTCACTCTCTTTTCAAATCCCATACGCTTTGGTTCTCGACGTCAATCTCAGCGGGTTCTTCTGGCGGTTCGAATCCGGAGAAGATGGTGGACAGAACCTGCAAGGTAGTCTCCATAGAAGCGCTGATTTCGCCTCCTGCGCGGATTCTGAGTAGTTGCATATAGATTTCCGCCATCGTGCCCTTCAGGGCCTTGTAGACCCTCGTAGAGGGCTTTACGACTATCTCGTGGTCCATCAGCTTGGCCATGATGAAATCTTGCTTGTCCATCCCGCTTAGCTTGGCCAGATTGGTGATCCGCTCGTATTCCTCTGGGCTCACCCTGAAGGCGATGGTCTTCGACCTCTTGCGTGCGGAGTTGGGGCAGGGCATGGCTAGCCCTCCTTGGAGCAATCAAGGGCATTGGCTATCTCGGACTGCTTGTTCGGGAAGAGGTGGGCGTATCGGTAGGTGATATCGGTGCTCTCGTGACCGACGCGATCGGCGATCGCCAACGCGGAGAAGCCCATCTCGATGAGCAGGGAAACATGGCTGTGCCTAAGGTCGTGGACCCTGATCCTCTTGACGCCGGACTCCTTGCATCCGCGCTCCATCTCGTGCGTCAGGTAATATTTCGTCACGTCGAAGATGCGGTCGTGGGGACCGAGGTCGTCCCTGAATTCTTCCAGGTACTCCTTCATCTCCTCGGCGAGGAACTTGGGCATGGCGATCCTTCGCACAGAGTTCGGGGTCTTCGGGTCGGTGATGGTGTCGATTCCCTTCAAACGCTGATACGACTTCGTGATGCTCAGCTCCGAGGTCTCGAAGATGAAGTCAGACGGGGTGAGGGCGAGCAGCTCTCCGCAGCGGATACCTGTCCAGTAGAGGATCTCGAAGGCGTAAAAGGATAGAGGCTTGTCCATGATGGCCTCCGAGAACCTCAGATACTCCTGCTTCGTCCAGAAGTTCATCTCTCCGCCTTTCTTCGAGCCCATCTTCGTTACCTTCCTGCACGGGTTGCCCGTCAGGTCGTAGTAGCGCTCGGCATGGTTGAAGATGGCATTTAGCTGGTTGTTGATGGTCCTGAGGTACGTGGCCGAGTACGGCTTCCCGTTGGCATCCTTGTGGTCGATAAGATGGTTCTGCCAGCGGACGACGTCGATGGGCTTGATCTCGGACATCCTCATCTTCCCGAAGAAGGGGATGATCTTGTCCTTGATCATGTACTCCTTGGTCAGCCAGGTGTGCTCCCTGATTCGAGGCTTGATCTCGGTGGCGTACACGTCGACGAAGTCCGCGAAGAGCATGTCCATGGTGCCGTTGTGAACCGCTAGGAAGTCCTTCTCCCACATGAGCGCCTCGAGCTCGGTGGCAAAGCCCCTCTTGACCTTATGGCGCTTCGCGCCCCTGCCATCTCGGTAGAAGCACTGGGAGTAGAACGTCCCGTTCTCGCTTCTATATACGGGCATCTTCATCACCGGCAAAGAACCTTGCCTCGAAGTGGTCGGAGCGGACGCGGCCCTTGACCACCGAGCGACCCTTCTTGATCTGCTCCTCGTTCATCTCCTGGATGATCTTGTAGGCGAACCCTTTCGACATGTTCAGCCTCTGCGCGACCTGCTCTGCGTTGAGCATGGTTGGCTTGCCCTCTTCCTGATTCATTTGTCCTCCTAACATCGTACGATTACGTACGTTATATATGAGAGAATCATAATCGTACGGTTTCGTACTGTCAAGAAATTGCGTACGTTTGCGTACGGTGCTAGAATTACGAGGTTTAGATTTTCAGGAGGGAAGATGACGACTGGCGAGAAGATCAGGTACTACCGCAAGCTGCGCGGGCTCTACCAGGGGGAGCTGGGAGAGAAGATCGGCGTCTCGGAGGGTGCGATCCGTCACTACGAGACGGATTTCAGGACTCCCAAGCAACCTCAGATCGAAGCCATCGCCGAAGCCCTCGACATCTCTCCGCTTGCCCTGAAGGACTTCGGCGTGGAGAACGCCCGAGACCTCCTGGGCCTCCTTCTGCAGTTGGAGGATGAGTTCGGCATCGTGCCTGCCGAGGACGGCTCTGGTCTTTCTATCGATGCGTCTGCCGAGAAGGCACCCAAGACGACTCAGATGCTCAAGGCCTGGGCCGCGAAGCGAAACGAGCTGGAATCCGGAGAGATCACACCGGAGGAATACGCCGACTGGAAGGCCAAGTTCTAGGAGTAAAAATTTACTGAAGCGTGAGCAGGTGGCTTTACCCCCGCAATTGGGAGTGAAACACCTGCTTTTCTTATGCCCGAAATCCACCATTCGAAGCGTGCTGAAGCCGTTGAAATCGCTTGGGGGAGTAAATTTTTACTCCCCATTGTTGACCTGCGGTTTTGCTGAAAAGCCACCATGTTTCTCCCTATTGAGTTTCAGTTGAGTTTTGGGGCGCATTTTGATCAGCTGGGACAGGCAACTGGGACAATTTACTCCCCCAACAAACCTTTTACTCCTCGTCCGTGGGGTACCGCCGCGTCCGCCCTGTACGTCAATTGGGAGTAAATCTGCATAAAACAGCAGGTCAAAAGGATAAAAAACACCCCCGATTTCCACTTGGAATCGGGGGTATCTCGTTCAATTTATTCCCCCAAGTTGCTGGGGGCTTTGCATTTCTCCCGTACGCTGCGACACTCTGCGGTACTCAGCGGACAGGAAATCGACGCCTCGAAATTGCCTTTCGTCTATTCCCACTCAATGGTCGCGGGCGGCTTGGACGTGATGTCATAGCACACGCGGTTGGCGCCGGGAACCTCGGCAACGATGCGGCCGGAAATGCGGGCCAGCACATCGTAGGGCAGCTTGGCCCAGTCGGCGGTCATGGCATCACTGGATTCGACGGCACGCAGGATGATCGGGCGCTGATAGGTGCGCTCGTCGCCCATAACGCCAACGGACTTGATGTCGGGCAGGACCGCGAAATACTGCCAGCAGCTGTGCTCGGAGTTGCGCTCGCCGGTCTGCTCAAACAGGCGCTGGTTGTAGGCATCCAGCTCCTCGCGCACGATAGCGTCGGCGTTTTTGAGGATCTCGAGCTTCTCCTTGTCGACCGCACCGATGATGCGGATGGCCAGACCCGGGCCCGGGAAAGGCTGACGGAACACGATATGACCCGGCAGGCCCAGTGCCAGACCAAGCGCGCGGACCTCGTCCTTAAAGAAGTGATCAAGCGGCTCAATGAGGTCGAAGTGTACGCCCTCGGGGAACGGGATCAGGTTGTGATGGCTCTTGATGGTGGCCGTCTTGCCGCCCGTCTTGCGAGCGCCGGACTCGATGATGTCGGGGTAGATGGTGCCCTGAGCCAGGTACTTGACCGGCTTGCCATCGGTCTCGAGCTGCTGCGCCACGGCGAAGAACTCTTTCCAGAACTGAGTGCCGATGATGCGGCGCTTCTCCTCGGGCTCGGTCACGCCGGCCAGAAGCTCGGCATAACGGTCCTCGGCGTGAACGTGGATAAAGTCGACATCGAACTGCTTGGTGAAGACCTCCTCCACCTGCTCGGGCTCGCCCTTGCGCAGCAGGCCGTGGTTGATGAACACACAGGTCATCTGCTTGCCCACGGCGCGAGCGCCCAGCGCAGCCACGACGGAGGAGTCGACGCCACCGGACAGGGCCAAAATCACGCGGTCGTTACCGACCTTCTCGCGGAACTCGGCCGTCATGGTCTCGACCAGGTTGTCCATGCTCCAGTTGGGCTCCAGACCGCAGATCTCAAACAGGAAGTTGCTCAGCAGCTGCTGACCGTACTCGGAGTGCTTGACCTCGGGGTGGAACTGGGTGGTGAAAATCTTGCGCTCGGGGCACTCCATGGCGGCAACCGGGCACACGTCGGTGCTGGCGGTAACGGTAAAGCCCTCGGGCACCTCGGACACGGCGTCGCGGTGGCTCATCCACACGGTTTGCTGCATGGGCGTGGAGTTAAAGAGCTTGGCGCCGGCAGTGCGCGTAATAGTGGCGCGGCCGTACTCGCCCACCTCGGAGTGACCGACCTTGCCGCCGAGCGTCACGGCCGTGATCTGATGGCCGTAGCAGAAGCCCAGGACGGGAAGGCCCAGGTCAAAGATGGCAGGATCGATGGACGGAGCGTCCTCGGCGTACACAGAGGCCGGGCCGCCGGAAAGGATGAGCGCAGAGGCGTTCATCTCGCGAATCTCATCGGCCGAGATGTCGCAGGGAACAATCTCGGAATACACGTTGAGGTCGCGGACGCGACGGGCAATGAGCTGACCGTACTGCGCACCAAAGTCGAGTACGAGGACCTTTGCGGAAGCCTTTTGATCCATGGTTTCCCCCTCTTGTTGGCGGGGAGCCGATGCCCACCCGCGCGAATAAACGAGAATAACTTTCATAGTGTACACGTTATATGGGGTTTCTCGTCCCTCGCAGCCATCAGCGCACGGCAAACGCACGACCTGGGCCCCTATTTGACGGCAATTGAAGTGTTACCAAACGTTACAGATGATGTAATACGTTTGAACATTGGACACCCTGTGCCACAATACTGCCGAACGACTCCGCCTCTGGGGCGGCAAATACGATAGGAACACCAACATGAAGCGCATCCTTCTCATCGCCACGGGCGGCACCATCGCATCGACCGAGGACGGCAACGGCCTCTCCCCCGCCCTAACCGGTGAGGAACTCGCCCAGAGCGTCCCCGAGATCTCGGGCCTCTGCGAGCTCGACGTCGTGCAGCCCATGAACATCGACAGCACCAATATGCGTCCGAGTGACTGGATGCGTATCCGCGACGTCATCGTCGAGGGCTATGCCGACCACGACGGATTCGTAATTCTGCACGGCACCGACACCATGAGCTACACCGCGGCGGCGCTTTCTTACCTGATTCAGGACAGCCCCAAGCCCATCGTGCTCACCGGCTCGCAAAAGCCCATGGGCAACCCCTTTACCGATGCCAAGCTCAATCTGTACCAGAGCCTGCTCTATGCGCTCGACGAGCATTCGCACGACGTCTCAATCGTGTTTGGCGGTGTGGCCATCGCCGGCACGCGCGCCCGCAAGCAGCGCACCATGAGCTTTAACGCGTTCATTAGCGTCAACTATCCGCCCATTGCCTACATCCGCAACGACCGCATCGTGCGCAACGGGCTCCACGGCACCCACCAGAATGAGAGCCCGGTTCGTTTCTACGACCGTATCGACTCGCGCGTGTTTGTCCTTAAGCTCACGCCCGGCGTGAATCCAGGCATATTGGACGCCCTGACCGATAGCTACGACGCCGTAATTCTGGAGACCTTTGGCATTGGCGGTATTCCCGAGTTTGGCGAGTCCGGCGAGTCATTCCAGGAGGCGATTTTCCGCTGGGTCGATTCGGGTCGCACCGTCGTTATGACCACACAGGTCCCCGAAGAGGGCCTCGATCTGGGTGTTTATGAGGTCGGCCGTGCCTACGCCGACCATCCGGGTATTTTGCGCGGCGACGATATGACCACCGAAACGCTCGTGGCCAAGACCATGTGGGCGCTCGGCCAGTCACGTGATGCGGCCGAAATTCAGCGCCTGTTCTACAGCCAAGTCAACCATGACCGCATCCCGATGGTGTAGCTAAAACAAAATCCGCCTCTTTGGGCCTTGTAGGGCACGTGGTACCTCTCGGAGCGTGCAAAAAGCGGAGTTTTCAGCACCCGCCCCTTCCGGAAACGTTAAAACCGCTAGCTGTAAATCGCTTTTCGGTTCGATAGGCTCGTCCCATGCGTCTATTATTCCTCATAATAATGAATTTTGTGGATAATCCAAAACAGCAAGCATCGTATTTGCGCCTTCGGTTGCTGTCAATTTATTGAGGGATGCTGAATACTCGGGTTTTTGCACGCCGCCGTCGGGGGGACCCGTTCAGCAAACGACAAATCTAGCAAAAACGCCTACTCAATGCCCTCGAGAAGCTCTGACACCGTCATGCCAAGCGCGGGCGCAAGTTTAAATAAAATCTCGAGCGTGCTGTTTGCCGTTCCGCTTTCGATTTGATCGAGATAAGGTCGGCTGATTCCAACCGCCACGCAAAAATCGACCTTGGAGATACCAAGGGCCTTGCGCGTCCGCTCGACTCGCTCGCCAAGAATCTGTTTCGCATGTTCATTCATGCAGACGAGTTTGAAATGGAGCAAAACAAAAACGTAAACTATAGTTTACGTTTTGCCCAATATACAGGAGTTTTCTATGTCGGGTTCTTCGGTCCGCATGTACCGAGCCACGCTTCGCACAAACAGCGCACCGCCCAAGCTCGTCGTCGTTGAAGCAGAATGCCTTTCGCCCGATGAGCGCACAGCATTTGCATTGCTATCAAGTCGCGTCGCCGCCGTTTTGGTCCCTTGCCCGGCGCAAGGTGAACTTGCCATCCAATGCCAAGCGCACGGCTGCTCACTCAATCAGGCTGCCGTAATCGTAACAAGCCAGTGTGGCCTGCCCCTTCTCTTGGAAGCCGGTATCGCGCTCTGCCTTCGCGGTGCCGGATACGAAAACGAGGCCGCCGCCGATGTGGTCTTTCAACCACGATCGAGCGGCGGCCTCGCAGCAGCCATCGAATATGCTTGCAGGCTCGTTGCCTAAAGGCGCAAGCTAAAAGCCCAGGCCAAAGCCTGTGCCGGTAATCGCCGAATACATAAAGTAGACGTTAATTACGTTGAGGAATACGCCCGTGATGCAGCCGTTTCGCAGGTAGCGCTCGCACACGATGCGCGCCATGGCGGCGGAGTCCTCATTGTTCTTTGCCTGGCGTCCCGCCGTAAAGTACGTCGCCACGCTCAGCAGCAGGTTGAGTACCGGCAGCGCCAGCAGCTCGTAGCTCTTGCCCCAGCGCGTCACCTCGCCGGCTGCGTTAAACTTTGTTGCCACCTCGGGACCAATGTTGGGGATTACAAACGCTGCGACCACCAGCGGAAGCACTGCAAGCACCAGCAGCGCGATGCCCATGTAGCCAGCTTTTTTTCCATATTTAAACATGCTCGCCGTCCTTACACGTTAAAGCGGAAGTGCACGACGTCGCCATCGGCCATGACATACTCTTTGCCCTCGATGCGCAGCTTGCCAGCAGCCTTGGCGCCTTGCTCGCCACCGAGCTCGATGTAGTCGTCATAGCCAATGACCTCGGCCTTAATAAAGCCGCGCTCAAAGTCGGTATGGATGACACCGGCGGCCTGCGGGGCGGTCGCGCCCTGACGCACCGTCCAGGCCTTGACCTCCATCTCGCCGGCCGTAAAGAACGACTGCAGACCGAGCAGCTTGTAGGCTGCCTGCGCGAGCACGTCCAGGCCGGGCTGCTCCAGGCCCAGGCTCTCCAGGTAGTCGGCCGCATCCTCGGGATCGAGCTCGGAAAGCTCGGCCTCGATCTTGGCGCAGATCGGCAGCGGCTTGACGCCATCGATGGGCGCCAGGTCCTCGTTGAGCATGTCCTCGTCCACGTTGGCCACATACAAGATGGGCTTCATGGTGAGTAGGAACAGGCCCTTGGCAGCGGCGCGCTCCTCGTCGGTCATCTCCATGGACGCGGCGCGCTTGCCCTCGTTGAGCCAGGCGAGCAGGCGCTTGGCTACCTCAAACTTGGGCATGAGCTCCTTGTCGCGCTTGGCCTCCTTCTCGAGCTTAGGCAGCTGCTTCTCGAGCGTGCCCATGTCGGCCAGGATAAGCTCGGTCATGATGGTGTCGGCATCGCCGGCGGGATCGACGAACTCGCCCGTGCGACCCACCTCACGCATGACGTTGGGATCCTTAAAGTAGCGCACGACCTCGCAGATAGCGTCGGTCTCGCGAATGTTTGCCAAGAACTGGTTGCCCAGGCCCTCGCCCTCGTTGGCACCCTTCACCAGGCCCGCGATGTCGACAAACTCGACCGTAGCCGGCACAATGCGGCCAGGGTTGACAATGTCGGCGAGCTTTTGCAGGCGGCTATCGGGCACATCGACGATACCCACGTTGGGGTCGATCGTGGCGAACGGGTAGTTGGCGGCAAGGCCGGTCTTTTTGGTAAGCGCGGTGAACAGCGTCGACTTGCCCACGTTGGGCAGGCCCACGATACCGATGGAAAGGGACACGACAGCTCCTTTTGGTACAGGTACTTCAAACTGCATAAGTATAGCGCCGCCACAGCATCCGGGCGAATCCGGACACCGCGGCGGCGCAAATGAAGCAGAGATTGGGGTAGCTGGCTAGTCCGCGAGCTTCTCCACCTGGTCGAGCATCTTGTCGAGCTTGGCCTTCGCCTCGGCTTTTACCTTTTGGGCCTCTTCGTGGGCTTTGGCCTTCTGAGCGGCCTTTTCCTCGGCTTCGGGGTCGACGACAACCAAGTTGGACGCATCGTGTTCGACCAGCTTGAGCGCATGTTCGGGACAAACCTTGACACAGGCGCCGCAGCCCAAGCAATATGTGGACTCCAACGCGAAGCGGCCGCTTCCCACCAAATCGCAGGCGAACGTGGGGCATACATTGACGCACTCGCCACACGACGTGCACTTGTCAAAATCGCACTCCGGCGTGCTCACCTGCATGTTCTGGGCAAGCTCGGGATGGTTCTGCAGTGTCGAAAGCACCAGCTGCCGCCCATGCGTGAGCGAACGGCGACGCTTTGCCGTCGTGGTGCCGCACATGGTGTTGAGCGTGCGCTCCAGCTGGGTAATCTGATGGCGATGGGCCTTCAACTTCTGCGTCACCGAGGCCAGCGCCGCCGTCGCCGGGTTGAGCTTGGTCACCGTCAGACCCGTCGTGCGGGCGATCTTTTCCATGTACTCCTTGCGCTCGTACTCGCGGAGCTTATGGCACTTGAGGCTCTTGGGGTCGACCTCCAGGCCCATACCCGTGCCAGACCACTCCTCAGCCTTCGCAATCGCCTCGCCCAGGATATCCTCGCCACCGGTGTTGCGGCATTTATCGCACACGCCCAGGGGCAGGTACACACTCACGTTGGGATAGTCCGCCAGTACCGAGAACCAGGTCTCGGCCGTAATATCGCCCACGCAGGCAACGACGACCTCGTTCTCGCGCGGCATGCGCTTAAGGGCACGCGTGCAGGTAACGTAGGCGGTCTCGTGGCTCGTTGCCGCCGAGACAATGTCGTCATACAGGTTTTTGGGCGCCAGGCGCGGCGAGATGATTGCCTCGGTCGGACAGGCAGCGGCGCACAGGCCGCACTTGCGGCAGGAGTCGAGAATCTCGATGGAGTCTTCCTCGACCTCGATAGCGTTGACCGGGCACACATCCATGCACGCGGAGCAGCCACTCTTTTCGTTTTTGCAGGTCAGGCACGGAATGGTGTTGCCGCGCGGACGCTCCTTGTAGTCGGCAGGATTCCACTGCGGCGCCGACGGATCGAGCGCATCGGTCACACCGCCAAGCGGGTTTTTAAGAAAGTCGAAACCCTTGCTGATCTCGATAATGTCATCAAACAGATCGTGTTCCTGCGCCATGCGCGGCCCCTCCCTGAGCAGTGCAAACAAGCAAGAGATAATGATACGCTATCGGCCCACGCCTCGGGCAAATTACACGCGGCGCATCTTTGAGAAAAATAGCCTATGGCCTATCGCCGCCTCGATTGCACAAGGTCAATCAAGCGCCAAGCTATGCCTCGCACATGAGCTGCACGAGCTTTTGTTTGGTCACCTTGGCCTGTTCGTTAGCCATATTGCGCTCGTTCTTAAAAGTTGCGTCCGCAACGCTCAGCAGGTCATCATCGGAAATCTCACCAAGGCCCAGCTCCTCGAGTGTCGTCGGCAGACCAACGCACTGGCAAAACTCGAGCACCTGATCAAGCTCGGGCGCGCGCTCCAAACGAAGCTGCACCACCAGGCCAAATGCCACGGCCTCACCGTGCATGGCCTTGCACTCGGGCAGAATCGTCAGGCCGTTGGCGATAGCATGGGCAAGCGCTAGGCCACCGCTCTCAAAGCCAACACCCGAGAGCAGAATATTGCACTCGATCAGGCGCTCAACCGCCGGCGATATACGACCCTTTTTAAGATCGCGCTTGGCAGCGACACCACACTCCATGAGCGTGTCGTAGCAGGCACGTGCCGCGACCAGGGCAAAGTGTCCCGGCGCGCCACCGTGCTCGTTGGTGCCGTGCGCCGCGGCGCACGAACGCGCCTCGAAGTACGTTGCCAGTGCGTCGCCCATGCCAGCGACCGTCATACGCAGCGGAGCTGCCGCGACCACGCCGGTATCGACCACAACCAAATCTGGATTCTTTTCGAGCATCAGATAGCGGTCGAACGACCCATCCTCGTGATACAGCACCGAAATCGCGCTGCACGGACCGTCCATCGAAGCCGCCGTGGGGCATACGCACAACGGCAACTCGGCATAAAACGCAACGGCCTTGGCGATATCGAGCATCTTGCCGCCGCCAATACCCACCACCATGTCGCAATACTCAGCCTGGGCTTCCTTGGCCATTTCGACAACGGCATCTTCCGTACACGGACCGTCATAAATCTTAAAGAACGGCTCGCTTAGATCTTCGTCCAGAAATCCATCGACGATCTGCCTGCACAGCCGATCCTCGGTGCCCTGGTCAAACAAGACATAGGCAGCGCAGCCCAACCATGACAAATATCTGCCCTGACGCGAAAGTTCGCCCGGCCCCTGAACATACCGGCCGGGACCGCCATAAACCATAGGAAGCGCCATACGAGAATCCGCCCTTCATCAAACAACGATTGGTGCAAAGCCACCTGTCCCCTTGTGGCAACTTGGCGCATTGAGGACAGGTTAGATTGCACCATAGAAAAAGGGTCCCGCGCACAGAGCGCGAGACCCTTATCAGAACAATGTGTGCCGATTAGAACGTGACCGGGGTGTCGGTGTAGACGCACTCGAGCAGCTGCTCCATCTCCTCCTGAGACGGCTGGCGCGGGTTGGAGCCCGTGCAGGCGTCGAGGATGGCGTTGGCGGCAACGTCGTGCTTCTTAGCCTCGAACTCATCGTAATCGATGATGGACTCGTCGGCCTTCACGCCCTTGGCACCGTAGTTCTTGATGCCCTGCGGAATGTCGAGCTTGTCGTTGAGGTCGCGAATCTCCTGGACCAGAGCCTCGACCAGCTCGTCCTCGGTCTCGCCGGCGAGGTGCAGGATCTCCTTGGCGATGAAGGCGTAGCGACTCTTGGCGCGAGCGTCCTTGGCGTTGAACTGGATGACCTTGCCCAGGTACATGGCGTTGGCGCAACCGTGGATGATGTGGTCGCCCTCAAAGGCGGCACCGGTCTTGTGAGCCATGGAGTGGACAATGCCCAGCAGACCCGAGGAGAAGGCGATGCCGGCGATGCACTGGGCATCGTGCATGTGCTGGCGGGCCTCATGATCGCCCTGATAGGACTTGGGCAGCCACTCGACGATCTCGCGGATAGCATGCAGGGCGTTGGCGTCGGTGTACATGGAACCAGCGGTGGAGACGTAGGCCTCGATGGCGTGAGTCAGAGCGTCCATACCGGTGTGAGCGCACAGCTTGGCGGGCATGGTGTAGGTGAGCTCGGGGTCGACGATGGCGACATCAGGGGTGATGTTGAAGTCGGCCAGCGGGTACTTGATGCCCTTGGCGTAGTCGGTGATGACGGAGAACGCGGTGACCTCGGTAGCGGTGCCGGAGGTAGAGGAGATGGCGCAGAAGTGAGCCTTCTGACGGAGCTCCGGGAAGGAGAACGGGACGACTGCCTCCTCGAAGGTCTCCTCGGGATACTCGTAGAACAGCCACATAGCCTTAGCGGCATCGATGGGCGAGCCACCGCCAATGGCGATAATCCAGTCGGGCTGGAACTCGGTCATGGCCTCGGCGCCCTTCATGACCGTCTCGACGGACGGATCGGACTCGACGCCCTCGAACAGCTTGACCTCGAAACCGGCCTCCTTGAGGTCGGCCTCGACGTCCTGCAAAAAACCGCCGCGGCGCATGGAGCCGCCGCCGGTCACGATGATGGCCTTGCTGCCCTTGAGGTTCTTCACCTCGTGGCGAGCGCCCTCACCAAAGTACAGATCGCGAGGATTGGTAAAACGTCCCATACTGTGCCTCCTAAACAAGCCCCTCTTAGACTTGCGTATATAACGGAGCACCCGATTGGCTCCGTTAGGACCGTTTTGCGCGTTGCCGGCGATGACAATGCGCGATGTCTAAACGTCTCAACGCTCAGACAAATATTATTTTACCGTTCTGGTTGGTCAGTTATTTACCGAAAGTCGACAATGATGAAACGTTTTTTCTATCCCTGAAGACCCTTATGCGGCATTCATACTCCCAAGCTGGGCAAACGTTTTATCAAGGTTGACCACATATCCAGGGCAGGACTGTGCCCCTCCAAAAGACACACCGTTCGCCGCCAAAAATCGACCGTTTGCGGCACCGTGATACCACTCGGTCGTCCAAGGTGCCGACATTTGTGCGACATCCGTCTTCGTGGTGCAAAGGTGCATGTCCAAGTGCGGCACTCCCAATGTGCCTCATGCGGGTAAACTAGAACCTTATATAGAGACATTTGAACCCTAACCGCAGCAAAGGAGGCCCCATGGCATTCGATCCCATTCAAGAAGATTGCCATCGCCTCGTTCTTGAGGCCTTGCGCCGCGACAATATCCCGCTCACCGACGGCCCTGCCGTAGAGCGTCTGATGGAACAATTCACCCGCAACCCCGCGCCGCTCATCGTGCACGACCGCGACCGCGCCGGACATCTGATTGCCAAGGTAGTCGAGGCTGTCGACTACCGCATTCCCTTTATCCCTGACGATACCCAGGCAGAGCAAGAAGAGACCGCTGCCGAAAACATGCTTCGCGAGGCAGCCGCACTCGACCCGACCAACTGGGACGCTCAGCGCATGTTGACCGCCCTCACCGCTAACTCCAACGAGGAGTACGTACAGTACTTGGTATCCAAGCGCGATGAAGTCGAGCACGACCTGGCACTCAAGATCGCCTCGGCGCAGGACCCCTACGAGCGCGAGGCCGCAGGCGACCTTACACGCCGCCCCTACCTGCGCTGGCTTGCCGCCCTTGCGTCGCGCGCCCTCATTAGCGGCCGTTACCGCCTGTCGCTCGAAACCGCAAACCGCAGCCTGGACTTTGCCCCCAACGATCCGGCCGGTGTCCGCCACACTGCGATGCTCGCCATGGCAAAACTCGAATACCCCGCCGAGGAGCTCAAACGCTTTCGCTCTTCCCACTCCGTCCCCTATCTCGCCAACACGCCGCTGCGCCGTCGTCCCAAGGACGCGGAGCGCGACTTAGACCCGTGGACGCTCATCGCGCTGATGAGCGTTGCCTGGCGCGAGCTGGACTACGAGGGCGCCGAACACTACTTGCGCATCCTTGTGCGCTCGTGCCCGCACGCAGCCGAGGCGCTTTACTTTCAAACCGAGTTTCCCGATGGCGTCTATGCCCGCGTCAACGTGGGCGTGGGCTCCACCGACGAGCTTGTCCTTGCGCTGTCCGAAGCGACGCCGGTACTGCAGGAGGGCTTGGGCGCCCCCGACAACGCCAGCTTTGCCGCCTGGGTCGCCACCAACGATATCGTGCGTTCCCAGATCGACGAGCGCATCCTGCGGGCAGCCGAGCAGGGCTTGCCGTTTAAGGGAGGAGACCTCTAATGGATCCGAGCGTCTACATCCCCGCCTACCTGGAGCGCGCCTACGTTGCGTCGCACCCCGAACTCACCGATGCAGCACGCGATCTTGTCCATAACGACGTGAGCGTCAACCCCCATAAGTATGCGCAGACCGAGCATGCCCAGGCACTGCTTTCCTATGCCGGCGTTCACCGCCACCTGCTCGACGAGCTCCATCGTATCGAGGATATGGGCAGCGATGAGGAGTTTGAGCAGACGCGCAACCGCCTGTTCGACGATATGCGCGATGAGCTGCTCAAGATCGTCCGCATCGATGCGTATGTCTTCGATGCCCATCTGCTTGCCATCATTTTGGCGGACACGCCCGTCGACGCCTGCCTGGGCGACCTGATGAAGCTCGAGGCGACCACAGCCGATTACCTACGGCAAAGCGTGCCCGGATTCGACATGGAGGCTCCGCACTACTGGACCAACAAGGTGCTTTCAGACGGCGTGACGGCGGCCGATCTCACCGTGAGCGAGCCGGCGCTTATCGGGTGGCTCCACACGCTCGAGGCCATCTCGCAGCTGTGCATGGCGAGCGCCCGCTACCGTGCTGCTGCCAACTATTCTCGCCGTGTTCTTAAGGCGGAAGGCTATCCCACCCGAGCTGCCGGCACCGTGCTACTTGCCCTCGCTCGTCTGGAAGACGAGGACGGCTTTTTTGCCCTGGCCCACCAGCTCGAGGAGCAGATGGGGGCCGATGCCCTCGAGAACTCCCCCTGGTACCTACTCGCCCGCACGATCCTGCTGTTCAAAACGAACAAGATGCGCCCGGCGACACGCGCCCTGCGTGAGTTTGCCAACCGCTGCGAGGGCGGCGCGTTCTTTTTGCTGAACCCCATGTATCAGACGCCGTACCTTCCCTGCCGGCCCGAGCCGCACGACCCCTGGGACCTTTCGCACCAGGCAGTTTGGGAGGCCGACGGCATCATCTCGGATACTCCCGACTTTGCCCCCTGGGCCAACGCTTGCGAAGACGTATCGCAGCTTGCCCAGGAATTTGCGCGCCGTTATGGCTTTTAACGGCACGATCGCCACGACCATGTCATTCACGTTAGGAACGGCTCCATGAACTTCCGCTCATCTCTCGCCTGCACCTCGAGCGATATCGCCCGCTGGGGGCTGCGCTCCATCCTTAAGCGCCAGGGCGGCGTACTCCCCGGCCGCATCGCCATGAAGATCGACCCCGAGCTGCTAAGCGACCTCGCGAGCCTTGTCGACCGCAGCGTGGTGGTCACCGGCACCAACGGTAAGACCACCACCTCCAACCTCATCGCCGACGCCGTTGCCGCCAGCGGCGCCACCGTGGTATGCAACCGCGCCGGCAACAACATGGAGCCGGGCGTGGTGGGTGCCCTGCTCGAGGGCCGCAGCGATCTTAAGCGTGCCGGCAGCGGCAAGCGCGTGGGCGTCTTTGAGTGCGACGAGCTCTACACGGTGCGCGTCTTGCCCAAGCTCAAGCCAACGTACTTTGTGCTGCTCAACCTGTTCCGCGACCAGCTGGACCGCTACGGCGAGATCGACCACACCCAGGACGTCATCGCCCACGCGTTGGAGCTTTCGCCGGCAACGACGCTCATCTATAACGCCGACGACCCGCTCTGCGCCTCGATCGCCGCACGCGTCCCCAATATGAGCATCGCCTTTGGCATCGACGGCGCCACGGGCACCGAGTCCGATCGCATTAGCGACTCGCGTTTTTGCTCGCAATGCAACGCGCCGCTGGAGTACAACTATGTGCAGTACGGCCAGCTCGGCGCCTATCATTGTCCTTCGTGCGGTTGGAGTCGCCCCGCGCTGGTCCGTCGCGTGACAGGCGTTGAGCTCGGCTGCGACGGCTACGGCTTTGACCTGGCCTTTGGACCCGAGGCAAAAGCGCCCGCAACGCACATCGCCACACGCTACAACGGCCTGTACATGGTCTACAACGTTGCCGCCGCCTTCTTTGCGGCGCGCGAGTTGGGCGTGGACGCAGCGCATCTGCAGCCCACGCTCGATGCCTACGTCCCCGCCGGCGGACGCATGGGCCGCTGGGAGATTGCCGGCCGTACCGTCGAGGCAAACCTGGCCAAAAATCCCGTGGGCTTCGATCGCCAGATCCAGTCCATTAAAACGGCAGGCGGCAGACTCTGCGCCTTCTTCCTGAATGACAACGACGCCGACGGCCACGATGTCTCGTGGATCTACGACGTCGACTTCGAGCGCATCGCCGATACCCCAGGGCTTATCGCCTTTGCCGGGGGTACGCGCGCGCACGACATGCAGGTGCGCCTGAAGTACGCCGGCATCGACGCCGCCATCATCTCGAATATCGAGCAGGCGATCGGCGCCGTGGCAGATGAGGCCGCCGATGACACCTTCTACGCCGTCGCCAATTACACGGCATTCCCGCCGCTGGTCAAAGAGCTCGACGGACTTAAAGACGCCGATGCGAGCTCGGTTGCCTCCTGCGCCGTAACACGCACCGATGGCAGCGCCGTCCCCACCGATATTGCGCCGGTCGAGCTTCCGCGCCCGCTGCGCATCGTCTATCTGTATCCCGATGCCCTCAACCTCTATGGCGACGGCGGCAACGTCATCGCCCTCGAGCGCCGCTGCGCCTGGCGCGGCATTCCCGCGCGCGTGGACGAGGTCCGCATGGGCGAGACGCTCGATCTCACCGACGCCGACATCGTCATGATGGGCGGCGGTGCCGACCGCGATCAGTTGGCTGTGGCACACGAGCTGCTCGCTCAAAAGGACAAGGTTGCGACATATGTTGAGGACGGCGGCTCGTTGCTCGCTATCTGCGGCAGCTATCAGCTGCTCGGTCGTTCGTACTATATGGGCGAGAATCGCATCGAGGGCCTAGGTGTCATCGCCGCCGAGACCGTGCGCGGCTCCGACCGCCTGATAGGCAACGTCGCCGTCAAGACCGACCTGGCACCCGAGCCCTTTGTGGGGTTCGAGAACCACGGCGGCCGCACCCTGCTCGATGCAGAGGCCACGCCGCTCGGAACATCTGTCGTCACGGGCACCGGCAACAACGGCGACGATGGCTTTGAGGGCCTCATCTACAAGGGCGTCATCGGCACGTACCTACACGGACCGGCACTGCCCAAGAACCCCGAGCTCGCCGACTGGCTCATCGCCCATGCCCTTGAGCGCCGTGGCGATGCACAGGCCGCCGCCCTGCTGCCGCTCAAGCCCCTCGACGACACCTACGAGCACGCCGCCCACGACGCCGCGATGAAGCTCCTCCCCTAACGCCCCGCCACCACAAGGGGACAGGCATCTTTGTGGTGGTTTTTCAGTTTGCCAACGATATGTGAACGGATAAAAAAGTCTGCTATACTCTTTCCCGCTGTCCCCATCGTCTAGCGGCCAAGGACGCCACCCTTTCAAGGTGGATATCGCGGGTTCGAATCCCGCTGGGGGCACCATTTGAAACGAGAAGCCCGTTACCCCCGTGGTGGCGGGCTTTTTTCTACCCCAACGCCGGGATTCGAACCCGACAGGGTGCGGAGCTGAGGAAACGCGAAGCGTTTTCCAGCGCAGCACGCAAGGAGCGAAGCGACGCAGCGAAAGCGGGCGGCGCCAGCCGCACGCGGACATCCCGCTGGGGGCACCATTTAAAACGAGAAGCCCGTTACCCCCGCGGTGGCGGGCTTTTTTCTACCCATGTGCCGGGATTCGAACCCGACAGGGTGCGGACCCCGGCAAATCGGCGGCAAAACGGACTCCAAAGCGTCCTTCGCAATCAAAAAGCCGGGGCCCGCGCGATGCGGACCCCGGCTTAATACCGTGACGATATGTTGGCTATGCCCTACACGTAGAACAGGATGTCGTCGTAGGTCGGGACCGGCCAGTAGTCGGCGGCCACGATCTCCTCCATGGCATCCACGGAGGCACGCAGCGTATCCATAGCGGGAACGACCTCGTGTGCATACACATTGGCCTGCTCCTGGCCATCGAGAGCCTCGGCCTTCTGATGCACGGCGTCGAGCGCCTTGATGGAGTCGTTGATGGCGGTGATACCGTTGCAGAGCTTGTTGAGCGTGTTCTGCTCGCACTGCATGGCGGCCTCAGCACCGGCGGCACGAATTGTCTCAAGGCCCTTAGCGACCTTGGTGGCATAGGCGGTGATGACCGGACGATAGGTACGACGTGCCTCGCGAATCATCGTGGTAGCCTCGATGTTCATGAGCTTGTTGTACTTCTCGAGCTTGCAGTCGTAGCGGCACTGGGCCTCGGCCTTGGTCAGAACGCCCGTCTCCTCAAAGAGCGCGATAGCCTTATCGGAAACAAAGGCGGGAAGAGCGTCGGCCGTGGTCTTGTTGTTGGCAAGGCCGCGTTTCTCGGCCTCGATGGGCCACTCGTCGGAGTAACCGTCGCCGGAGAACAGGATGCGCTGGTGATCGGTCAGCACCTTCTTACAGTACTCGAGCGCGGCGTCCTGGAACTTATCCTCGGGCGTACCCTCGAGTGCATCGGCGAAGGACTTGAGCGACTTGGCCACGGCGGCATCGAGCACCAGGTTGGAGTCGGAGACGTTCTGCTCGGAGCCGCAGGCACGGAACTCGAACTTGTTGCCGGTGAAGGCGAACGGAGAGGTGCGGTTGCGGTCGGTGTTGTCCTGCATCAGCTTGGGCAGGGTATCGGCGCCCAGGTCGAGCACGCCGCGCGTGGCATGGACGGAAGCCTTGCCATCGATGATCTTCTCGACGACCTCGGTAAGCTGGTCGCCCAGGAAGATGGACATAATCGCCGGAGGAGCCTCGTTGGCGCCCAGACGATGGTCGTTGCCGGCCGAGGCAACGGAGGCACGCAGGAGCTCCTGATAGTTATCGACGGCCTCGATCACCGCGGTGAGGAAGACGATGAACTGCAGGTTGTCGAGCGGGGTGTCGCCCGGATCGAGCAGATTCTCGGACTCGGTGCCAAGCGACCAGTTATTGTGCTTGCCCGAACCGTTGATGCCCTCGAAGGGCTTCTCGTGCAGCAGGCAGACCAAATCGTGGCGGGAGGCGATGAGCTTCATCTTCTCCATCATGACCAGATTCTGGTCGATGGCCTCGTTGACCTCGCCATAGACGGGGGCGAGCTCATGCTGGCAGGGAGCGACCTCGTTGTGTTTGGTCTTGGCGGGAATGCCAAGCGCCCACAGCTCATCGTCCAGGTCCTTCATATAGGCCGAGACGGTGGGGCGGATAGCGCCAAAGTAGTGCTCCTCGAGCTCCTGGCCCTTGCAGGGAGCAGCACCAAAGAGGGTGCGGCCGGTGATAACCAGGTCCCTGCGCTTGCGGTAAGCGTCCTTCTTGATCAGGAAGTACTCCTGCTCATCGCCCACGGAAGGAACGACCTTCTTGGGGGTCTTACCAAACAGCGCCAAAACGCGCTTGGACTCACGCGAGAGCGCGGTCATGGAGCGCAGCAGCGGGGTCTTCTTGTCCAGGGCCTCGCCCGTGTAGGAGCAGAAAGCCGTGGGGATGCACAGGACATCGTCCTTGATAAAGGCGGGGCTGGTGGGATCCCAAGCGGTATAGCCGCGGGCCTCGAAGGTGGCACGCAGGCCGCCGTTGGGGAAGCTGGAGGCGTCCGGCTCGCCCTGGATGAGGTTCTTTCCCGTAAACTTGGTAATGGCGGTGCCGTCGTGGTTGGGTTCGAGGAAGCTGTCGTGCTTCTCGGAAGTAATGCCCGAAAGCGGCTGGAACCAGTGCGCGTAGTGCGTCGCGCCCTTGGAGATGGCCCAAACCTTCATGGCATGGGCAACGGCGTTGGCCACATCCAGGTCGAGCGGCTCACCGTCCTCGAGGGTTGCAGCAAGGCGTTTCCAAATGTCCTTGGGGAGGTAGTCTTTCATGACTTCCTCAGAGAACACCATGGTCCCGAAGCGGTCAGTAAGTTCGGCCATACGGAACTCCCTTCGTATCGGCACCGCGTGAGAAGCGGTGTTGATTACTAACGAACGAGTCATAGCTTAGACTCGCCGTGTTTCCGCGACATTACCGTTATGTTGCCGTCGCGAAACTAATCAATGAGGTTACCGCATCGCGGCGATGTTGCCACCCTCAACAGCCAATCAACTGTATAAATTGCAGACCTCTCCGCATGGTTTAAGGGTAGTCTTTTTGGGACGGGGCTTTTTTAGCTGCCCTATTTAAAAATGGTCTCAAGCTTTGGAGGCGCCGGATTGGGTAGCTAAAAAAGCCCCGTCCCAAAAAGACTACCCTGCGTACCTGGTTGATGGGGTAAAAAAGCTCCAAATTAGCTACGCTGTTATAGGGAATGCCGATAGCGAAGCATCTTCGATTGATATTTCCAAATAGCGAGTAAAACTCCACCGTAGCGCAGCGGTACTGTAGAATCCTTACAACACATCACGCTAATGTATCTAAAGGAGCACGATATGCGCGTCGACGAGGTTTTTAAGCAGGCAGCATCCCAGGGCACCACGCCCGTTTCGTTTGAGATGTTCCCGCCCAAGGGCGAGCTTACCCTCGACACGGCTCGCGAGGTGGCTGGCAATCTGTGCAAGCTTTCGCCGAGCTTTGTCTCGGTCACCTGCTCGGCCGGCGGCTCGGGCAACGGCTCCGCCACCGCCCCCATCGCGCATATGATTACGGGCGAATTCGATACGCCCTCGGTGGCGCACCTCACCTGCGTTGGCCGCACGCATGCCGATATCGCTGCCAAGATCGACGAATACCGCTCCGCCGGCGTAGAAAATGTGCTGGCTCTGCGTGGCGATCTTCCCGCCGGCGCGAGCGAGGATGACAAACCCGCCTCGGACTACGCCTACGCCCGGGACCTCATCCCCGAGCTCGTCGACGCCGGCTTTTGCGTGGGCGCCGCAGCCTACCCCGAGGGCCACATTGCCTGTGAGAATCTCAACCTCTCGGTCGAATACCTCAAGCAAAAGCAGGACGCCGGCGCGAGCTTCTTTGTGACGCAGCTCTTTTTTGATAACGAGTGCTTCTACCGTTTTCGCGAGCTTGCCGACAAGGCCGGTATCACTGTGCCCATTACCGCGGGCATCATGCCGTTTATGGGCAAGTCGCAGATCAGCCGCATGGTCTTTATGTGCGGCGCGTCGCTGCCCTCCCCCGTCATCAAGATTCTCGCCAAGTACGAGAATGACCCCGAGAGCCTGCAGGCAGCCGGTGTAGATTATGCCGCCCGCCAGCTTTGCGACCTTAAGGAGCACGGCGCCGACGGCCTGCACCTGTACACTATGAATCGTCCTGCGATCGCCGCAACCATTATGGAGCGCCTGGGGTAATGGAAAAACCGCACATCGATACAACCGCTGTCGAAGTGCCGGCCGACCTTGCGTCGCCGGCGCTCTACCGTATCGATGATGCCCACCATCCCCGCGTCGATCGTGCCGAGATGCTGCGGTATCTGGGTTACGGCGGCCAGCAGATTGAGCCCGAGCTGTCGCAGCGTATTGAGCTTGTCGTTGAACGTTTGGAACTGGACATTGAGCCCCGTGGCGTGCGCCGCGTATTTGCCGTCGATGCCATGGGCGTGGACGAGCAGGGAGAGCCCAGCATCCGTCTGGTTGGAACCAGCGTTGAGTTGCGCGGTCGCGATATCTATCGACATCTCAAAGACGCCCGCTTTGCCGCGCTCATGGCATGCACCCTCGGCATGGATGCCGAGCGTCGCCTGCGCACCACGGGAGCCCAGCAGCCCCTAGAGGGAGCCGTGCTCGATGCCGCGTGCTCCGCCTATGTGGAAGCTGCCGTCGAGCAGATGGACCAGCAGGTCAAGGCTGCGGCCGCCGCACACGGACTCGCCGGTAACTGGCGCTTCAGTCCCGGCTACGGCGACTGCCCGCTTACGGCTCAGCGTTCAATCGTGGCTGCACTCAACGCCACGCGGCTCATCGGGCTTACCGTCACACCTACCAGCCTGCTCATGCCCACCAAGAGCGTGACCGCGGTGATCGGCCTGTTTGACGGCGAGGTCCACGACGCCCAGAGTCGCCCCACCTGCAATATCTGCCGCATGCGCGAGCACTGCCGCTTCCGCGCCGCCCACACCACCTGCTATTCCAGCCATTAGGAGCCCCCGATGTTTACTCCGCTTATCACTCATGATCTGGACGGCGCCGCGCTGGCGGCGCCCGTTGATGCCTCACGCCGCAAGGGCGCCACGTACAAGACGCGCACGATCGACGACCTTTACATTAAGGACGATCGCCTGCGCGCCGCCATCGAGGGCACGGGGCACCTGCTGTTCGACGGCGGCATGGGCACCATGCTGCAGGCGGCCGGCATGAAGGCCGGCGCCCTGCCCGAGCTGCTCAACTTTGAGGAGCCCCAGGTCATTACCGATATTCAGCGTCAGTATGTCGAGGCCGGCTGCGATGTGATCACCGCCAACACCTTTGGCGCCAACGCCCACAAGCTCGACGGTGCCGCCACCGTGGCAGATGTCTTTGCCGCCGCCGTCGCCTGCGCCCGCGCGGCCGGCGCCCACTACGTCGCCGGCGACATCGGCCCCATCGGCGCGCTGCTTCGCCCCTTGGGTACCCTCAGCTTCGACGAGGCCTATGACCTCTTTGCCGAGGAAGTGCGCGCTGGCGTCGACGCGGGTGTGGACCTCTTTATTATCGAGACCATGACCGACCTTGCCGAGATCAAGGCGGCGGTCCTTGCCTGCCGCGAGAACTCCGAGCTGCCCGTCTTTGCCACCATGACCTTTGAGGAGGACGGCCGTACCTTCCTGGGCACGAGTCCCGAGGTTGCCGCTATCACGCTCGACGCCATCGGCGCCGACGTCCTGGGCATCAACTGCAGCCAGGGACCGGCCGAGCTCCGAGGGCTCGCCGCACGCATGCTCACCGTTACCGACAAGCCCGTTATGGTGCAGGCCAACGCGGGACTCCCCCACGTGGACGACGACGGTAACACCGTCTTTGACATCCAGGCCCCCGAATACGCCAAGGCCGTCGCCGGCATGATCGCCGACGGCGTGAGCGTCGTGGGCGGTTGCTGCGGAACCACGCCGGCGCACACGGCAGCGCTGCGCACGCTTATCGACAACCACACGCCCAGTCCGCGCCGCCGCAAGCCCAGCATGTCGGTCACAAGCGCCCAGACCGTGGTGGACCTCCCCTGTGACGGCCACAAGATCGCCGTCATCGGCGAGCGCATCAATCCCACCGGCAAAAAGCGCCTGCAGCAGGCCCTACGCGACGGCGACCTGGACTACGTCGTAAGCCAGGGCATCAGCCAGCAGGAGCAAGGCGCCGACATCCTGGACGTCAACGTGGGCCTGCCCGAGATCGACGAGGTCAAGATCATCCAACAGGCCACCGAGCAGCTCCAGGGTTCCACGCTGCTGCCGTTGCAGATCGACTCCACCGACCCCGCAGCCGTCGAGGCTGCCGTGCGCCGCTACGCCGGCAAGCCCATCATCAACTCGGTCAATGGCAAGCAGCAGATCATGGATGAGATCTTTCCGCTGGTCGCCCATTACGGCACCAACGTCGTCGGCCTCACGCTCGACGAAGGCGGCATTCCCGATACCGCCGAGGCTCGCTTCGCCATCGCCGAGCGCATCGTGGCCGAGGCCGCCCGCTACGGCATCGGACCGGACCGCATCCTCATCGACTGTCTGGTCATGACCGCCTCGACCAATCAACGCCAAGCCGAGCAGATCCTGCGCGCCATGTCCCTGTGTAAGGAGCGTCTGGGCGTCAAATGCGCGCTCGGCGTGTCGAACATCAGCTTTGGTCTGCCCGCCCGCCCGCTGCTGGGCTCGGTCTTTTTGGCCGCCGCCTTCGGCGCGGGTCTGGACGCTCCCATCATGAACCCGGGCTCCAAGCGCTTTATGGATACCGTCTACAGCTATCGCGTCTTGAGCGTTGAGGACGAGGGCTCGACCGGATACATCGAGCGCTACGCCGGCTGGACCGATCCGTACAAGATCGCCGCGAACCCGGCGGCGGCTCAGACAGTATCGACCGACACTGTGCCCGCCGCTGGCACCGACGGCACCGACGGCAACGACGACCCGATTCGTCGCATGGTCGTCTCGGGCCGCAAAGGCGAGATTGCGGCCGAGACCGAGCGTCTGCTGGC
The DNA here is from genome assembly GCF_050314535.1 of Collinsella sp. SGI.095. Classification (NCBI taxonomy): domain Bacteria; kingdom Bacillati; phylum Actinomycetota; class Coriobacteriia; order Coriobacteriales; family Coriobacteriaceae; genus Collinsella; species Collinsella sp. SGI.095. Next base: position 21,361 of record NZ_JBNPNG010000012.1, on the reverse strand, counting down.
AGACCACGACGCCATGGACCTCATCAACAAACACTTTATCCCCGCCCTCGACGAGGTTGGCGTCCTCTTTGACCAGGGAAAGTTCTTCTTGCCGCAGCTCATGGCCTCGGCCGAGGCCGCGCGCGTGGGTTTTGACACCATCAAGCGCCTGATGCCCGCCGGCGAGATTGCCGACAAGGGCAAAATCTGCGTGGCCACCGTCAAAGGCGACATCCACGACATCGGTAAGAACATCGTCAAGATGCTGCTCGATAACTACGGCTATACCGTCTTTGACCTAGGCCGCGACGTCGACCCGCAGGAGGTGCTCAAGACCGTACGGGAGCGCGACATCAAGCTCGTCGGCCTCTCGGCGCTTATGACCACCACGGTCGTCGCTATGGAGGAGACCATCAAACTGCTTCATGCCGAGGTGCCGGGCGTCAAGATCATCGTAGGCGGCGCCGTGCTCACCCCCGAATACGCCAAGCAGATCGGCGCGGACTACTACGCCAAGGACGCCGCCGAAAGCGCTCGTATCGCCGAAGAGGTCTTTGGGCAGTAACACAACGGAAACAACCGAGCACCAAAACGTGCCGCATGCGCCACTTGGCACGTGCGGCACGTTAGAATAGACAAGACTATGCTCGTTTTGGCAGATAGGAGTGCAAGGATGGCGATCACGCCCGCAGAAATCGCGGAAACCCGCGGCATGGTTGAGGAGCAGAACCTCGACATCAGGACCATCACCATGGGTGTTTCGCTCATGGGTTGCGGCGACGAGAACCTCGACCGCATGTGCACGAAGATCTACGACCACGTGACGCACACGGCTGAGCATCTGGTCGAGACCGCCGAGAACCTCGAGCGCGAGTACGGTATCCCCATTGTCAACAAGCGCGTTTCCGTCACCCCGGTGGCGCAGATCGCCGCGTGCTGCAAGGATGAGGACCTCACCCCCATCGCGCATGCCCTCGACCGCGCGGCCGAGACGCTCGGCATCGATTACCTGGGCGGCTTCTCCGCACTCGTCCAGAAGGGCATCGGCGACGCCGACCGCCGCGTCATCCAGTCCATCCCCCAGGCGCTCGCTACCACCAGCCGCGTCTGCTCCAGCGTCAACGTCGCCAGCCTGCGCGCCGGCATCAACATGGACGCCGTGCTCATGGCGGCTCAGACCATCATCGATGCCGCCAAGCTTACGGCAGATGAGGATTCCGTCGGTGCTTCCAAGTTTGTCTGCTTTGCCAACATGGTCGAGGACTCCCCGTTTATGGCGGGTGCCGTTCACGGCGGTGGCGAGGCCGACGCCGTCATCAACGTAGGCGTCTCGGGCCCCGGCGTTATGGCCGCAGCCCTGGAGAAGCTGCCCGATTCCGCATCGATGATGGAAGTCGCCGAAAAGATTAAGCAGACCGCCTTTAAGATCACCCGTGCCGGCGAGCTCATGAGTCGCGAGGCTGCCCGTCGCCTAGGTGTCGAGAAGGGCATTGTCGACCTGTCGCTAGCGCCTACGCCTGCCGTCGGCGACTCCGTCGCGCGCATCCTCGAGATCATCGGCGTGGGCACCTGCGGTGGCCCCGGCACGACCTGCGCGCTCGCCATGCTTAACGATGCCGTCAAGAAAGGCGGCGTCATGGCCAGCTCCAGCGTGGGCGGCCTCTCGGGCGCCTTTATCCCCGTGTCCGAGGACGCCGGCATGATCGCCGCCGTCGAGGCCGGCGCGCTTTCGCTCGAGAAGCTCGAGGCCATGACCTGCGTGTGCTCCGTTGGCCTGGACATGATCGCCATTCCCGGCGACACCCCGGTCGAGACTATCGCCGGCATTATCGCCGACGAGATGGCCATCGGCGTCATCAACAATAAGACCACGGCCGTGCGCGTGATCCCCGCCATCGGCAAGGGCGTGGGCGACTGCGTCGAGTATGGCGGCCTGTTTGGCCGTGCGCCCATCATGCCGGTGAACCCCAACGCCGGCACCGTGCTTGCCCACCGCGGTGGACGCTTCCCGGCGCCGCTGAACTCGCTCAAGAACTAGCAGGGAGTTACAGGGCGAGGAGCCCCGGTGAGGGCAAATAGATAAGGTCGCCTGCTCGGACAGTCCTGACTCGCACGGAGAGCACATTAAGTGCTCTCCGGCTCGTGCGGAACTCGCGATCGACCTTATATATTTGCCCTCACCGGGGCTCCCGCACAACGGGACCTCAGTTGGGTTCTATCCCGGTTGCAGTTGCTTCGCTCCTGCACCACTTGGCTGGTGCGGCGGCTTGGCGTTGGAACGGTTCTTTTTCTGATATATGCTTGTTGCGGCTCTTCTTTTGGGAGGGGCCGCTTTTTTGTTGTAAGGGGGATGGCCCGTGGCTGATGGTGTAATTCAATCTGAGCTTCTTTCTGCGGATTGGAATGGCGAATGGATGCGTCTACAGGCTGCTCGGCGGCGGGCTGATGATTCTTTTGAGTGGGATAAACGTGCTCGGCATTTTCGTCCACTGGAGACTGCCCCCTACGCCCGAGATTTTATAAAGCTGCTGGCGCTTGAGCCCGGCGAGTCGTTGCTCGATATGGGGTGTGGGGCTGGGTCGATTGCTATTCCGCTTGCTCAGGCTGGACATCCCGTGATTGCCGCTGATTTTTCCCCTGCTATGTTGGGCACGCTTGATGCTGGCATTGAGTACTATGGGCTCGAGGATCGCATTACACCGCTTGAGCTTGCTTGGGATGATGACTGGGATTTGGTTGGACCGGTCGCGAAAGCGGTAGATGTTGCCTTTGCGAGTCGCTCGGTTACTACGAACGACCTAAAAGGCGCGCTTGCCAAGCTCGACCGTACGGCTCGGCGGCGTTGTGCTGTCACGATGGTCGCCAACTCCAGCCCGCGCTATGACCTGCACGTGATGAATGCCATCGGCGCCTCGGTTACCCGTAGCAATGGTTTTGTGTACGCCTTTAACATCCTTATTCAGATGGGTGCACTACCGCAGGTCACGTATTTTGAATCGCCCCGTCGTGACACCTTCGATAGCCTCGAGGCCGCCGTGGCAGACCTCTCCCGTATGCTCGAGCATGGCAACGAGGATAAGATCGATCGTCTGCGCGACTATATCGCCCAACATATGATCGAGAACCCCCATGCCGGCGAGCCGGGATCCAAGGGCGTGCCGCAGGGACGTTACATGCTCGACCACATCCGCAAGGTCCGATGGGCGTTCATCGCCTGGGAGCCGGTCTCTGCGCCCCGACCGTAGCCCATCTAAAGTATGCATCGTCTACCCGCCCGGCATCCGCATTCTTTGCGAACTGGCAAACGCGCTCCACACCGCGCCGTTCCTGCGCTATCGTGGGACAGCTCACGTAGATTAAGGCCCCATCGCGGGGCGCCCCATACATAGAAAGCGAGATCCCATGGCACTGACAGGAGCCCAGGTCAAGCAGCTTCGCAGCATGGCCCATCACCTCAACCCCGCCATCATCATCGGTAAGTCCGATGTCAACGAGGGTACCGTCGAGCAGACGGTCGCCTACCTGGAAAAGCACGAGCTCGTTAAGTGCTCCGTGTTGGACGGCTCCAGCCTTTCTGCCCGCAAGGCCGCCGAGGAACTCGCCGAGCGCTGCCACGCCGACGTCGTTCAGGTTATCGGCCGCAAGTTCTCGCTGTATCGAGAGTCCTCGCGCAAGGATATCGAGAAGATCAAGCTCGTCTAAGGGCCGATCGGTTCACACAGAGCAAGCCTGCGGGCGTCCGAATGATGCGGGCGCCCGTTTTTTATCGCTCAATGAACGGTCGGTTGACCCTGCTTTCGACCAGACGCTCGTAGAGACGCTTGGTCTCGGGCTCGGGAACGCCTGCGACCTGTTCCTTAAGATGATGGATATGCCCGCTATAGAGCTCGACGATATCGCGGCGTCTCCCCGCCGCTCCGTACACGCGCATGGCGCATCGCACCATGTCCTCGCGTGCGGTCTCCTGACGTAGCCCCGCTTCTACCAGCCAGATTGCCGACTGCAGGTCGTTTTCTTCCAAGGCAGCGCTTGCTCCCACAATCATGCAGTCGATAAACTTCGACTGCATGATGCGGCGCATGCGCAAAAAGTACGTCGGATTGCAACCGTTGGGGATATACAGCGGTCCGGCATAGAGCTGTTCGATCTTAAGACACAGCTCGACCAGGTGAGGCCCACGCACTCTTGTGCGATTACCCAAAATCTCGCGGCTTATCTGCTCAAATAGCTTCACATCGGTCTTAACGTAATCCCTGTTGAGGCCAAGGCAGTCGTTTTGAATCAGGACGCACGACTTGCCATCTGGCGTGGGTCCCAAAGCGGATCGTAAGCGTGACACAGTCGAATACAAGTTGTTACGGGCGCTACTGTACTCGGCATGTGGCCACAGTTCCATAGCCAAGGTCTCGCGATCGACAAACGAATCGATACCCAACGCAAGCCGCTCGGCAAGCGTTGCCGCTTTCTTACGACGCCACATCTTGTCTGTGATGGGAAATCCGTCGCGCTCGGCACGAAACGCGCCAAACATGCGAATCTCGATATGATCGATAGCGTCGACGGGTTCGACCTCGCCGACCTGGAACAGCCGCTCGCTCTCTCCCTCCAAATCGTCGCGCAGCGAATATCGCGATAGCTCACGCACCGGGAGCTTCTTTCGAATCTTGGCAGCAGGCTCGCCCAGGCAATGCATCGCAAGGCGTGCAAACAGCCGATACGCTGGCTCCAGAATCCCAGAACGATTCATAGACATCCAGGCGGCAAGATCGCTGTCACGGCCCGCAGACGCCAAATGCAGCGCTACGACCCAAGCCTCCGCGCCGCCGACTTGTGTCCGACTTAGGTCGAGCAGCTCTGCCTCTTCTCGTACCGACACCATCGACGTATTGCGAAGGCTTGATGCACGCTCCAACAGCAACGCGTTGTCGCGCATGTATGCGATCGACTCGTCAGCAAGCTTGAGCACCTGGACCGCGCGGAACTTCGCGTTGACCGGGCGCCCCTCGGCGAGCGCCTGCCAGCCTTCGAGTAGCAGGCCAAACAGCTGGATTTGATTGTCACGCACGCGCACGGCAAAGCGATCGAGCTCATTAAACGCCGTATCGTCAGTCATTGGCAGGCCTGCAAGTAGACGCCGTGCCGCCAGCACCATACGCACCCAGACAGCCGGTGCCTTAAGCCCACGAGCATCGAGTGCCTCCCGTGTTCGAGACATCTCGTCGTCACGCTCATCGATTCCCATAAAGGACCCATCGAAGAGCTCCACCAACATCCGATCTGCCCGTATGAGAATCTCTGCAATATCGAGTTCGCAATCATATACCTTGTTCGCCTTGAGTCCCGAAAGTGCTGCGCCGTCTTTCGCCTGTTCGGTCAGCCGGCTCTTAACCTCGATATGCGCCGACAGCATATCGAGCGCAGCACAAGATGCCTCATTTTTTGGAAGAGCAGGATTGGCTGGAAGCCCAAGCTCGCAATCTCCATAACAGACGACCGTAAGCACCTGAGCGACTTTCCAAGAAACCAAATCAATCTCGCGGACCGACTGTGCGCTCGCATGTTCGACAATCGAGGCCATATACCGGGCCAGTTTAGTATTCGAAACGCTTACCGCCGCCAAATAGACACCAAGTGCCTCGGTGGGCGTCGGCTCCAACGCGGGCTTGTCGGCATCCGTCGTCCTCAGTACCGCGCGACAGACATCCCCTCCATGCCCAGTCAGAGCCAAATCGACACCATACTGTCCAGCAAGCTCAAGGACGGCGTCGCGATCCAAAAAGGCATCTGCCAAATCCATCGCAGCATCGCATCGGCCCGCCTTGAGCAGAATGCGTGCCGCGCGCATAACGAGCTCTGGACGAATTTCCGCAACCATTTTTCGTAATCTCAGGCGCGCGTTATCCTCGGTGCCCATACACGTAAAGCTTCGGTCGACCGGATCGACACCAAAAATCGGATAATCACGAACAAGATAGGACTGATCGATCATGGAGAGCCTGACACCGCATGCCTCAAGTTCCGCAATCTTGCCCTCGCCCATCAGGGCCATCACGCACGCCACGTTAAATAGGGCGCCGTTATCGATTGATGCCATATCGGCAAGTGCCGCACCGTATACGTTGACAATCTCGTTTTCGAGCAAGCTGGCAACGTCGCCCTCTCCGTACAGCCCCGTCTGCATAGCCGAAACCAACTCGGGAACACCCTGTGTGAGCTGGTAAAAATCGAGCGACGTGCTAATCGAGAACGCCGATGCCCAGGCCGAATACTCATAGGCATGCACCTTGAGCATCTGCGCATTGATCTTGACCGAGTCACCCAGCCCGCGAATCAACTGGCGATTTGAGGGGCGGCAGGTGACAAAGACCCCGATCCCCATAGTGCGCAGGCCTCGAATTCGATCGATAAGCTCCTCGGTATCTTGCTGATCGAGGTTGGGGACGTTATCAATCGCAATCAACGATCGCGGTTTGTCCTCAAGTTCATCTGTGACCACTTCGAGCTGCATAAACACCTCGCGGGCAATCGCGCGGTCAGCCTCGATGATTCGTACCAGACCGCGCGTCGGGTCGCTTTTGACTTCCTGAGTGTACTGAAGCAATATCGATGTTTTCCCAAACCCATCTGGTGCATAGAGCAACACAATGCCCGCCTTGCGGCCCTTGACAATCAACTCGCTCATCAGGCGATCACGTCGGACCATATAACCTGTGCCCAACGGCGCCAATTCGAGATCGTCCGTATCGTTCAGCCCGTTCATCATGCTCGCTCCTTACCTCGGCCACATGGACACCGTAATCGCAAGACAGCCCAAGCCATCCCGTAAATCGAACGACGCAGAGTTTTAGGTTGTCTTTCGGTTCGCATTTGGCAAGTTTTTGTTCAGCGAGCGCCGATTGAAACTTCTCCCCCAACCAACCGGTCTTTGCGCAGGTCAATGCGCTTGCCAGCATGTCCCACTCATTTGGCAGTGTAACGCAATGGGGCTTGTAATATTTTGTTGCGCAACTCGCCTACGCGCTGCTACCGTTTGCGACTCATTAGTAGCATTTTTGAATAGACTATGCTAGAGAATGCATCACGCTATACGAGGCACCACCGTCAAGCTTTTGGCAAGCTAATGTTATGCACACCATAAAGTCCGCGCTCATTCTGGTTCCGCTGGCAGATATTGCGGACGGACGCAGTATAAGGGCTCATGAGTCTATAAGCTAGCCGCCATCCCGCATATGCATAATAAAAAAGGCCCCCGCAGAACGGGAGCCTGTAACAAAGTAATAACAAATCGCTCGGATTGTACTACTCGCAGAGCGAAAGGGCAGCCTCGTCGGCAACGACGACGCAGTTGGTGTGCAGCTGCAGGATCGAAGCCGGGCACTCGGGCGTAACCGGGCCATAGCACATATCGTGCACAGCCTGAGCCTTGGCCTCGCCGTTGGCGACGACCAGGATCATGCGGGCATACATGATGGTCTGGGTACCCATGGTGTAAGCCTGGCGGGGAACGTCGTCGATGCTATCGAACAGGCGGCTGTTGGCCTGAATGGTGCTCTCGGTGAGGTCGACGCAGTGCGTACCCTTGGAGAAGTGGTCATCGGGCTCGTTGAAGCCAATATGACCGTTATTACCAATGCCGAGCAGCTGCAGATCCGGGTAACCGGCGGCAGCGACGATCTTATCGTACTCGGAGCAGGCAGCGGCGGCATCGGGGTTGGAGCCATCGGGCACGTGCGTGTTATTCAGATCGATGTTGATGTGATCGAAGAAGTTCTCGCGCATGAAGTAGTGATAGCTCTGGGGATCATCGTGCGAAAGGCCACGATACTCGTCCAGGTTATAGGTGCTGACCTCGGAGAAGTCAATATCGCCCTTCTTGTACCAATCGGCGAGCTGCTTGTAGGCGCCAATAGGAGTGGAGCCGGTAGCAAGACCGAGTACGCAATCGGGCTTAAGGATAACCTGCGCCGAGATGATATTGGCAGCCTTGCGGCTCATATCCTCGTAGTCTTTAGCTTTAATGATCTTCATTACGCATCCTTTCTCGTAGAAGAGAGGCAAGGCTCCCCTTACAAGCACTTGCCCGCGGCCTGCGTCGGCCGCAACCAACGTGTGCGGCCACCAGGGCGAGGTCGCGTAATGTATGTATCTCGTGTCTAGCCGCGTCGAGGCCCCTGCCCGTCCACGGTGACCCGAAGCCTTTTGGCCTCGGACAATTTCCATCTTGCCACGGAGGGCGCCCTCTTTCAAGGGCGCCCTCCGTAAACGTGTTTGAATTGTAGGCCAAAGGGCAAGCGAACGAGTTAGCGCTCGCGAGCGACGATGAGCTGATCCATCTCCTCGACATGCTCGCCAACGGAGCCCTTGATGCTCGAGAACTCAACAGAGTTGCACACCAAAATGGGAACCGTCACATCGTAGCCCTCGGCCTCGATTGCCTCGCGTTCAAACTCGATAAGCACATCGCCCTTATGGACGATATCGCCCACCTGTGCATGCACGGTAAAGTGTTTGCCCTCGAGCTGAACGGTATCGAGTCCAACGTGGATTAAAACATCCAAGCCATCGACCGTGTTGAGCGCAACGGCGTGTCCCGTTGGAAAAATCGCCTCGATCTTGGCATCCGCAGGTGCAATCACGCGCGTGCCCGTAGGCCGAATGGCAACGCCTTGGCCCAAAAGGCCAGTGGCAAACGTCTGGTCGTTAACCTCGGAAAGCGGAATGACATCGCCCGAGATGGGAGCATCCAGCGTAAGGACCCGACCACGCATACCAAAAGACCTTAGGACTTTAGTGAACATGCTCCCCCTTGGACATACCAATAATCAAAACCAGCTTTACAAGTTTACCACTTGGCATTGGTTTTTGACCATTAGGGAAGTTCGCGCTTGACAACCTCGACGATGTCGTCAACGACGCGCTGAGTCAGCTCGTGCGTCTCGGCCTCGGCCATCACGCGAACCAGCGGCTCGGTACCGCTCGGGCGCACCAGAATGCGGCCGCGATCGTTAAGCTCCTTCTCGGCGGCAGCGACAGCGTCCCAAATGGGCTGGCAATCGTCCAGACCGGCCTTGTTGTCGGAATGCACGTTGACGAGCACCTGCGGGTACTTCTTCATGATGCCGGCAAGGTCGGTGAGGGTGCGGCCAGTGCGCTTGAGCACGGCCAGCAGCTGCAGCGCCGTCACCAGGCCATCGCCGGTGGTGTTGTGCTCCAGGAAGATGATGTGGCCGGACTGCTCTCCACCGATAACGGCGCCGTCCGCGAGCATGCGCTCCAGCACGTAGCGGTCGCCCACGGCGGTCTGCACCATCTCAAAGCCCTGTTCCTTCATAGCGATGGAAAAGCCCAAGTTGCACATAACGGTCGAGACGATCTCGGAGTTGGCGAGCTTGCCGCGAGCGGCGAGGTCAGAGCCGCAGATGGCCAGGATGTAATCACCATCGATCTCGTTGCCCTCGCTGTCCACGAACAGCACGCGATCGGCGTCACCGTCGTGGGCCAGGCCGATGTCGGCGTGGGTGCGCAGCACGAGCTCGCGCAGGGGCTCAAGATGAGTGGAGCCGCACTCGACATTGATGTCGGTGCCACAGTAGTCGGTATTGATGGCGTGGACCGTGGCGCCCAGACGCTGAAGCGCGGCAGGCGTGGTCTGGCAGGAAGCACCGTGACCGCAGTCAACGGCAACGACCAGGCCGTCGAGCCTAAGGCCGTCGAGGGTGCTGATAGCGTGGTCGACGTATGCCTTGCGAGCATCCTTCATCTTGATGATGTGGCCCACACCGGCGCCGGTAGGCAGCGTGTCGGCAGCCATGGCCTCCTCGGACATGACCCAGGCGCTGATCTCTTCTTCAACGGCATCGGGAAGCTTCATGCCCTTGCGGCTAAAGAACTTGATGCCGTTAAACTCCGGCGGATTGTGCGAAGCGGAGATGACGATGCCGCCGTCGAGGTCGTTTTGGACGGTGAGCAGCGCCACGGCCGGCGTAGGGATAACGCCGCAGCAGTGCGGGCGACCGCCCTCGGCCATAATGCCAGCGGTCAGAGCACTCTCGAGCATGGTGCCCGAAAGACGCGTGTCACGGCCGATGCAAATGTCCGGACCAAGGAACTTGGTCGCCGCACGGCCAAGGCGAAACGCGAGGTCGCACGAGAGGTCGGCGTTGGCGACGCCACGGACGCCGTCGGTGCCAAAGATGTTCTGGGGCATAGGATCGCTCCTTCCCAAGTGGGCAAAACGCACTCGCCCACCCTAGTCGAAAAAGAAAAACGGGACCCGCCGAGCAATCGGCAGGCCCCGCTTGTACATTGTATCTCGTAAGGAGATAAAACCTTAGCGCTTGGAGAACTGGGGAGCGCGGCGGGCCTTCTTGAGGCCGTACTTCTTGCGCTCGACCACGCGAGCATCGCGCGTAAGGAAACCGGCCTTCTTGAGGTCAGCACGGTAGTCGCCAGCGTTCAGAAGAGCGCGAGCGATGCCCAGGCGCAGAGCGCCGGACTGACCGGAGATGCCGCCGCCATCGCACAGAGCGATAACGTCGAACTGACCGGCGGTATCGGTCACCTTGAAGGGAGCAAGGGCGTTCTCAACGAGCTGATGACGGCCGAAATACTGCTCGGCGTCACGCTTGTTGATGGTCACCTTGCCGGTGCCGGGGACGAGACGGACGCGGGCGACGGCGTTCTTACGACGGCCGGTACCCTGGTAGACAACGGTGTTCTCAGCCATCTTTAAGCCTCCAGCTCAATCTTCGTGGGGTTCTGGGCAGCATGCGGATGCTCGGCACCAGCGTAGACCTTAAGCTTGGTCATCTGGGCACGGCCGAGGGTGGTCTTGGGCAGCATGCCGCGAACGGCGCGCTCGATGACCTTCTCCGGGTGCTTCTCCATAGTCTGGTGGAAGCTCTCAGCCTTGAGGCCGCCGTTGTAGCCGCTGTGGCGATAATAGGTCTTCGTGTCGGCCTTGTTACCGGTAAGCTGGACCTTATCGGCGTTGATGACGACAACGAAGTCGCCGCAGTCGCTGTTGGGCGTGAACTGGGGCTTGTTCTTACCGCGCAGGATCATTGCGATCTGGGTGGCAAGACGGCCCAGGACAGCACCATCGGCGTCGACGAGAACCCAGTTGCGCTGGACCTCGCCCTGCTTGGCGTAGTGAGTCGATTTCGAAATCACTTAGACTCCTCCATGTACAGTACGTGTTGTTACAGAGATTCACGGGGCTCTGCAAGTAACCCGTCCATATTACCCCGCCCGTCGCCCGAGTCAACAGGTATTTTGGCTCTGACCAGACTTTCTGCACATGTCGTCCATCGGTAATGATGTCGCGACGCTAGCGCTCGACAAATGCCTTGATATCACTTAGCAGACGCTTTGCCTCCTGACGACCCTGAATATACAGGTCGAGAAGCTTTGCCGGATCGTGCTCGACGTGACCGACCTCGACAGGCTTTTGCGGGGCAACGACCAGCGCGCGGCCCTCGCGCTCATACTTCCACAGATGCATGCGCTGGATGTTATAGCGGTCGTGGCGCGTCTCGATAGCCTCGAGCAGATAGGGGTAGTCGGCATAGCGGGCGCGTGCGGCAGGCATAAACTCGTAGGGCTTTTTCTCGTACGAGCGGTCCTGCGTGACAATGACAACCGCGCGATCGAAGCCGGCCTCCTCCAGCACGTGCTCGATGGGGACCGAATCGGCTACGCCGCCGTCGACGTATTTGTGCCCGTCGATCTCGACCGGCGGCGTCACCAGCGGCAGCGACGTCGAGGCGCGCACGGCATCGAGGTCGAGCACGGCGCTTTTGACCGGCAGGTATGCAGCGGTTCCAAAGAGCATGTCCGTCGCGACGGCGTACATCTCGATGGGGCTCGCGTCGAATGCCTCGTTATCAAAGGGATCCAAGCGGTCCTGGACATCGTTGAAGATGAAGTCGTAACCCACGATGGAACCCGTGGACGCAAACGATGCGGCGCCCATGAAGCGGTTGTCGTTGCAGAAAGCCAGGTTGATGCGGTTGGCACGACCGATCTGGTGCGACTTGTAGTTCACGCCGTTGAGGGCGCCGGCCGATACACCGTAGACAGCCGGAATCTCGACGCCAGCCTCCATGAGGACGTCGAGCACGCCCGCGGTAAACTGCCCGCGAAAACTGCCGCCCTCCAAGACGAGCGCGACCTTGCCGGCGTTCTTTGCCTTATCTTCTGCCGTCATGTTGACCTCCTACTGTTTCGTTTTGGCCTTCTTCTACCCAGTTTTGAGATGGCGAGCGCATGGGTTTTGGAGTTGAGTAGGACGGGGCGGCTGGCGGAAAGCGCGTCCCGTTCTGGGGGGCGATTCCGGGATGGACTTTCCGCCAACAACCCATCCGGAAAATGCATCCCATTCTGAGCGTAGATTCTGGGATGCAACTTCCGCTTGAGGCGTCAACGTGAGCAGTCAATTTGGGACGGGGCTATTTTAGCTGCCCTTTGACTGTCGACGAATTATTGGGGACCGGAACTAATATCGACTGGCTTATAGGGGTAGCTAAAATAGCCCCGTCCCAAATTGACTACTCCACCTTGTAGAGGCTTTGCGCGGAGAATCCGCGTATTTGCTTCGCAAATCCGCACCGGCTTCGGCCGCCTGCCGGCGTCCTCGCCCGCGGGCTAAAAACGCTTACGCGTTTTCTTTACGCCCGCGCCCTGCATAGAGTTCGATTCTCCGCGGTATCTATAAGTAAAAAAAGCAGGTAGGTGCGTTTACCTACCTGCCTGTAGCTATTGGTGGAGGCGCGGAGAATCGAACTCCGGTCCACGAAAGCCCCCTGATTGGCATCTCCAAGCTCAGTCGCTGGTTTAGTCTCGGACGCTTTGCGCGCAGCGACACGCTCGCGGCATCCCAACCGGTTCGGTCTTAGCCCGCGCCATACCGATTACGTGCGCGGGAGCATTCCCCTAACATGACGTCGCGCCGGTGTCGGGGAAATCACCGGGTTGACGCGCCGCTATAAACTAAGCAGCGAGAGCCATAGGCTCAAAAGAAGAGTTGTTGTCAATTCAATTTGACGGTACCCCTATTTAACGAGGCGAGGAGACCTCGGCTTGCTTCCTCTCTCAGAGCTATCGTGTCGAAACCAGTCGCCCCCGAATGTTGGGAAAGTCTGGATGGTATCGGGCCTGCAAACACCCGATAACCGTCGACTTTTCAAGGAACACGCGGGGTGAACCCCGCTCGTGGATAGCTATCTTACCACGTTCTAAAGGCAGACACCTGCTCTATGCACGAGCTGTGAAGACCCTAATGTGCGCCATACTTCGCATTTTTGCCACTGAACGTGTCACGTATATTTTCGCCAAGCAAAATTGACCCGTCGAAAGGACCGTTATGGATACCAAGCAGCAACTCGTCAATGCCCTCGCAGGCCTGGGCTCAACCATTACCGAAGCCATGGATGTCATCGAAGGCTTTGTCCCCTGTGGACATCCCGCCCTCACGGTATCGAACGCCCTTGTTGCGCTGGACGCTGACGATGATGCAGCTCTCGCCCAGCAGTTTGAGACCGTCGCGGGCTTTATCGACCACGTGAGCGAGAACCGCGGCGTGGCCGCCTACCACGGCATCGAGGTCGAGCTCGCGGGTCCCAAAGCCGATCTGCTCGCAGCAATCCGCGAGGTAGGCGCCCTTATGCAGACCGCAGGCGTCAAGAACACCCAGGTCAACGAGTGGGTCTACCGCAGTCTAGCAGCACTAAACGATTCCGACGAAAAGGCCGCCGAGAAGCTCGTCGAAGCTCCCGTCATCAAGGCAGCGCTTTTGTAATTAAAGGATGCGTGGCCTTCTGAGCGCCGACGTTCCGAAGGCCACGCAAACAGTTCGCGCTAACCGATAGCCGCGCCACCACGTTCGGCCAAAGCTAGAATCGGCATCATTTGGCGCGGGGTCTTTGCTGCAAGATCGGCATGTTCGAGCAGCTTGCGATTGTTGGTCACCAAGTAATCGATCTGCGCGCGCTTGCACGCGGCGAGTACCAAGTTGTCCTCGTAATCGCGATGGAGCGCTAAGTATTTGTCGGCCAGCCAAAGGCCCGATGCATCTGCACCCACGGCCGTGGCGTTTTCGGTCACGTTCCGAACAAACGCCAACGCCGCATCGCCAATTGCACGGACAGATGCCTCGTCGAGCGCTCCCCCGCCGGCAAGAACGCTACGCTTCAGCTCGTGTTGGACAACGTACAGCACGTCCTTGGCGATATGCACCGGAAAGAACAGCAATGCCCCCGCCTCCGTCGCCTGCCCAATAAACGCACGCGCGGCAAGCGACTCGCTATGGTCGGCGCAAAACGAATCGACCCATACGTTGGCGTCCACCATGATCTTAAGAGGGCCTCCGCTCACAGGATCATCCCCTTTTGGCGATAATGCTCATCCATGGCTTCGGGATAGACTGTGTCCCAATCGCGATCGTCGGATACGGGCGACGTAGCGATGCCCAGGTCCGCGTAAAGCTGATCCGCCGCCGCCCATGATGCGACAAACGGCGAGGTGGCACCAGCACTAGGCGGCTGGTCGTCAACGGCCGACAACACCTCTTCGCACGAACCGCCACCCTGCGCAACCTTGGCCACCACCTTTTTGATGAGCTCGGGCAGTGTCCCGCCCGAAATCCGCAGCGCCTCCTCGGCACGGTTCTTGACCTGGCGATCCACGCGAACGTTCACCTGCGCCATGCCGCTAGCAGCACCCACGTCGATCTCGCGCCCTTCAATTGCTAGCCTCGATAGCAACACTATATAGAGACGCTATCAATTGGGGTCAAATACAAAAGGCCTGCATCCGGACGACACCGATGCCGTCTGGGCGCATGCCAGATAACGTGGGCAAACACGTCTCCTAACGCAGATATGCCTTCGCGTTGCTCAGGCTGTAGGCGATTGTCGAGCCGTTGTGCAGCAGCAACGATGCCTGCGGGGCAATCGCGCCGGTAATGCCCAGTACCAAGAGCGCCGACTTGGTGAGCATCACCTTAGAGTAGGAGCTCGTCAGACGATCAACGAGGCCCTGGCCCATACGGCGCAGGCGCACGATCGCAGCAAGATCCGTATCGGTCAAAGTGCGCGGAACCGATGATGGCGCGACGCCCTTCGATGGACGAAGCGATGCCGTGCGCCACGATGTACTCGACGGCAGCATGCCGCACGCGATGCCCTGCACGCAGGCATTCTTTACCGGAGCGCTGGCGAGCAGCTTGATGCCAGCCGTACCAAGCAGAAAACCGCCACCGACAAGCAGGGTGTTAAACGTCGGCTTCTTCATGTTGCTTCTCCCTTTTGCCGCATTGGACACGGCACGGTGCCTCAGCACCCGAGTGAATAAGTTTGCATGAGCACACTTTTGGAAAATCATTTAGTTTATCTAACTATTAAGGTCAAAAATGGTTAACTTTCTGGAAATCTTAGGGTGCAGACCGGCCGACTTTCGACAATCCGTCTGCCACAACGTACATCTCCGGCATCCAAGAAAGACTCTCCCCCGTCCCAGCAAATCGAGGTCTAATACTTTTCCCGAGAAGTGAACGAGCAAAATCGGACCCCTGAAGCATCCGCATTTTTTAGTAACAAAACCGCAGGGAAAATTCGGCAAAACCGCAGGAAACAGCGTCCAAATAGTGTCGATGCTTCAGAGGTCCAAATAAGGTCGTTCACTTCTCGGGAAAAGTATTAAGCTTCGCTTTCCACAGCCCAAAAATGTGACCAAGGGACCGTCCCTGCGCCACATCCACAAAAAAATGAGGGTGCCAACGGCACCCTCATTCACCAAATTCCATTTAGCCCCGCCTGACCTGAACGGCTGAGTCGCCACGGAACCCGGGAGCCCGGCAGGGCGGGCGCTTGCTCAAAATGAGTTCCCTTCAAAAACAATGGGCGCGCCAACGGCGCGCCCATTCACTCTATTTCCATTCAGCCCGACTGACCAGAACGGCCGAGTCGCCACGGAACCGAGGGGCCGGGCGCAGGGCCTTGCCTCTCAATGAGTTCCGCACGAACAGGAGGCGCCAGTGGCGCCTCCGTCGTGAGTCAGGACTGTCCGAAATTGAGAGGCAAGGCCCTGCGCCCGGCCCCTCGGTTCCCGCTTACGAGAGCGAGGTTCTCAGCAACTCGTTGAAGAGCTTTGGGTTACCCTTGCCGCGACTCGCCTTCATGCACTGGCCCACCAAAAAGCCGATGACCTTCTGGTTGCCGTCACGATACTGCTGTGCCTGCTCGGCACAGTTTGCCAGCACCTCGTCCACAATCGGCTGCAGCGCGCCGGCATCACTCACCTGACGCATACCGCGCTCGTCGACGATCTTGTTGGGGTCGTCGCCGGTCTGGGCCATGGCCTCAAAGACCTCGTGAGCCTGGTTGGAGCTGATGGCATCGGTCGCCAGCAGCTTGGCAAGCGCTGCCACCTGAGCCGGCGCGATGCCGGACTCGACGAGCGACACGCCCGCGCCCTTAAGGTAGGCGATCATCTCGTTCACCAGCAAGTTTGCAACCGTCTGGGCCTCCTTGCCAGCCATACCGGCAGCGGAGGCCTCAAAGAACTCAGCAAACTCCGGGTCGCCGGCGATTTGCTCGGCATCGGCCGCCTTAATGCCAAAATCGGCCTCAAAACGGGCGCGCTTGGTATCGGGCAGCTCGGGAATCTCACCTCGGCAGCGATCGATGAACTCGTCGTCCAGATCGAACGGCGCCAAGTCGGGGTCGGGGAACAGACGATAGTCGTCGGCCGTCTCCTTCACACGCATGACCACGGTGCGCTTGCGGCTGGGCTCCCAGTGGCGGGTCTCCTGATAGATAATGCCGCCCTCCTCGAGCACCTCGGCCTGGCGGCAAATCTCGTAGGCAAGGCCGTCGTGCAGGCTCTTAAACGAGTTGAGGTTCTTGAGCTCGGTTTTGGTACCCAGCTTGGTCTCGCCGCGACGGCGCAGCGACACGTTGCCGTCGCAGCGCATAGAACCCTTCTCCATGGAGCAGTCCGAAATGCCCAGCGTCACAAAGATGCGACGGAGCTTTTCCATAAACAGGCGAGCCTCCTCAGGCGTACGCAAGTCGGGCTCAGTCACGAGCTCAATCAAAGGCGTACCGCAGCGGTTGTAGTCGACGAGCGACTCGGCCGCGGCGGTAATGCGGCCCTCGGCGCCACCCACGTGGACCATCTTGGCGGCGTCCTCCTCCATGTGGATGCGAAGGATGCGGATGGGCACCGTGTAGGAACCGTCCTCGCGACGCTCGGGCATCTGCAGGTTGGACGCGTCATAGCTGGCCAGATGGCCGGCACGCTGATTGCCCTCGCGCATGGTCGACGTCATGGACGTGGACAGGCCCTCGGCGTTGGCCGAGGCGCTCGCCAGGCTCTGGGCCTCGGCCTCGCCAAACGCGCAATCGGGGCGCTCTGCAGCGCCGCGACCAGTCACGTCCAGGTCCAGGTGACCGTACATGGCAAAGGCAACCGGACCCTGCGTGGTCTGGAAGTTCTTGGCCATATCGGGATAGAAGTAGTGCTTGCGGTAGAACATCGAGTGGCGCTGGATCTCGCAGTTGGTGGCGAGGCCGGCCTTAACGATGCTCTCGATGGCGCGCTTGTTGGGCACCGGCAGGGCGCCGGGCAGGCCCAAGCACACCGGACACACGTTGGCGTTGGGCTCGTCATCGTGGCTGAGCTTGCAGTTGCAGAACATCTTGGTATCGAGTGCGGTGAGCTCGGTATGAATCTCCAGGCCGATCACGGCCTCCCAATCCTGCAGGACCTCGGAAAGCTCCTTCATTACAGCTCGCCTCCCTTCCCGGCAAAATCGGGTGCGACGGAAAGCGCGGGCGCACCCGTGGCGGCATCGGCAAAGCCGCGCTCCAGGGCGCGGGCAAACGTGAGCAGCTGACGGTCCTTAAACGCCGGACCCACCAGCTGGGCAGAAACGGGCAGCTGAGTATCCTCGCCCAAGCCCAGCGGCACCGAGATACCACCGTTGCCGCAAATGTTGAGCGAGATGGTGTACAGGTCGGAGAGGTACATCTGCGTGGGGTCGCTGATCTCGCCAAACTTAAAGGCCGTGCGCGGCGAGGCGGGCATGAGGATGGTGTCCACCTTGGCATACGCGGTGTCGTAGTCCTGCGTGATGAGCGTGCGGGCCTTTTGCGCAGCGTAGTAGTACTTGTCGTACACGCCCGAGCTCAGCAGGTAGGCGCCGAGCATCTGACGGCGCTTGGCCTCGGCGCCAAAGCCGTGGGCGCGCGACAGCGAGCTCTGGTCGGACAGGTTGGCGCAGCCCTCCTCCTGATAGCCGTAGCGAATACCGTCGAAGCGGGCCAGGTTGGAGAACGCCTCGGCCGGGCCGATGACGTAGTAGGCGGCGATGGCGGCATCCAGGTGCGGCAGGTCGACCTCGACCAGCTCGGCGCCCTGGTTCTGCAGCTCCTGGGCGGCGCGCTGAACAGCGGCCTTGACCTCGGACGTCAGGCCCTCGGCCTCCATAAACGCGGGGATGATACCCACGCGCTTACCCTCGATGCTGTCGTTGAGATGCTCGGTAAAATCGACGGCGCAATCCTGGCTGGTGCAGTCGTAGGGATCGTGGCCCGCGCCGGTAAGCGCGTTCATGGCCAGCGCGACATCCTCGACCGTGCGGCCGAAGGGGCCCACCTGGTCGAGCGACGAGCCAAAGGCGACCACGCCGTAACGGCTCACGGCGCCATATGTGGGCTTAAAGCCCACCACGCCGCACAGCGACGCCGGCTGGCGAATGGAGCCGCCGGTGTCCGAGCCCAGCGAGAGCGCGACCTCGCCCGCGGCGACGGCGGCAGCGGAGCCGCCCGAGGAGCCGCCGGGCACGCGCTCGGTATCCCAGGGGTTGTTGGTGCGGTGGAACGCCGAGCTCTCGGTGGAGCTGCCAAAGGCAAACTCGTCCATGTTGGCCTTGCCCATGGGCAGGCAGCCGGCATCGAGCATGCGCTGGACGCAGGTGGCGGTGTAGACGCTCTGGTAGTTCTCGAGCATGCGGGAAGCGCAGGTGGTGCGCGTGCCCACAAGGTTCATGTTGTCCTTGATGGCCAGCGGCACGCCCGCGAGCGGGGGCAGCGGCTTGCCCGCGGCACGATCGGCATCCACGCGCGCGGCGGCCTCGAGCGCAAGCTCGGGCGCCACCTGCAGGAATGCCTGGACCCCGCCCTCGCGCGCCTCGATGGCGGCAAGGGAGGCCTGGGCCACCTCGGTAGCGGTAAAGTCGCCCGCGGCAACGCCCGTGGCAATCTGGACAGCGGTAAGGGAATCGAAGCTCTGCGCCATTACTCGCTCTCCCCCTCTCCCAAAATGGACGGCACGCGGAAGTAGCGGTCGCGCGCGCTGCCGGCGTTTTCGAGCGCGACGTCGAGCGGCAGGTCGCGCTCGGGCTCGCGCAGGTCATCGCCCATCACGTTGGACAGGCTTCCGATGGGATGGAACGTGGGCTCCACGTCGGGCAAGTCATATTGCAAGACGGGCTCGAGCATCTGGACGGCATCGTTCATGTAGGACGTCATCTGGGCGAGCTCGTCATCGGTCAGTGCGATCTTTGCGTACTCGGCGATACCGCGCACGTCTTTCTCGCTGAGTGCCATAGGCGCTCCCTTCCGCATAACAGTTAAACCGCTCTAGTATACAAGGCAACGCCGGCTTGGAGCAGGCGCTTTACCCAAATGCAGCGAAAACGTAACGAGGGCAGCGGTTGGCAGGCGGCGGGCCGGCGGTTCTGCAGCGAAACCGCACCGTCCATAGCGAAAACCACCACAAAGGTGCCTGGCCCCGTTGTGGTGGCCGGATCCGCAGGATGGCATGACCCGGGGCGCAAACCGTCACAACATGCGATGTTTTACGGCTAAATCGCGATTTTCATCGAATGTTGTGATGGTTTTTACTGCTTTGCGGCACGATCCAAATGCCAGTGTCCAAACAGCAGCAGTGCCGCGGGAACCGCCGTCACGACCATACCCGCCCCGATGAGCGTCTGCTGCACGCCAAACGTCGCCGCCAGCCACGGGGCAATCGCCAGCGGCGCCACGCCGGCGAACATGTTGCCAAAGCCCATGACCGAGTTGACGCGACCGAGCTGTTCGAGCGGGGCCGTCGTTTGCACGATCGTGTTGTGGAGCGGGTTGACGACGCCCCAGGCCACGCCCAGGGCAATCTGGCCGACGAGGGCTACGCCCACGTACGGCGTCCCCACATAGAGCAAACTTCCCAGGCCCACGGACAGAAGCGCCACAAGCAGCGTCTTAAGGTTGACCAGGTGCGGCGGCAAGCGGAGCGCGACCACGGCGCCCAGCACCGCGCCCACGCCGCAGGCGGACGAGAGCCAGCCCATCCACTCGACACCGACATGCAGAACATCACGGTAGAAGAATGACTCCAGTGGATCGAAGGCGCCATAGCCAAAGTTCGAAAGGAAAATAATGCAGAACAGCAGGGCGAGGACGCTGTTGCTAAAGACTGTCTTGATGCTGGTCACGAAGGTGACGCGGGTGGATTTATTGGAGTCGGAGCTTTGAATGGCAGTACTTGCCGTTGTGCTGCTATCCACGGGAGCACTTTCGCGCGCGGCGACGCGACCTGCTTGCGGCCTAAAGCCCCAACCGGCGACGAGCGCCAGTACGGTAAAGATCATCATGAGCAAAAACACCGCGTGTGACGATGCAGCCGCCGCGACAAAGCCGCCCAGTGTGGGGCCGACGATAATGCTCACGTTGGAGAGCATGGCGATGGCGGAGTTGATGTCTTTGAGCTCGACGGGGTCGTCGGTGAGATACGCCGGATAGGACGTGGCGACGGGCTGGGCGAATCCTATCACAAAGCCCAGGAGCACCGCGCCGGCAAGGACTGTTCCGGTCGCGCTGCCACAGGCGAGGATTGCCGCGCCGGTTGCCAACGTGCCGAAGATACTCGCCCGGAAATGCCGGCACGGACCCCAAGCGTCAAGCGCCGCTCCACCCGCAAAGGATCCCAGGATCACGAAGACGTTCATAAACAGGACGGCCAGCGATGTCGCAACGACCGAAGCGCCGTCCGCATAGGTGAGTGTTCCGATAACACCGATAAAGTAGCTGGTCTGAAAGCCGGTATATATGAGAAAGCGCATTGCCACCAGGTGCTTAGCCTGCGCGGACAACGAAGGGTGAGGTTTTGAGAGAAGAGATACGAGCACGGAGACTCCTCGTTTCATACGAATACGGGCGGTGGACATTCGTCGCCGTCTGTCAAATCAATCTATCCGCATGAAACATTAGGGACGCATCAGGACCCTTCTCTCCGTTTTTCGCCCGTCATGAACTACTTGGTAGATTGTAAGGCATGTCACAAAAATCTACCAAAGCAAAAACCACCACAAAGGTGCCTG
>NZ_JBNPNG010000011.1:0-57360 GCF_050314535.1 Collinsella sp. SGI.095 | reverse complement strand
GTTGTCAATTTGCGAAAGAAATTATGCGTCACCTACTTGTTTTCCTAAAACTGATGTGATATAATAATTCAAGTCCAGAAAAGGAGTAAAAAATATGCGGCAAGGTATTCTTAAATAAAATTTGATAATGGGCGCAAAAATGATTGCCCCTTGCAGGGGCTTAGTTTTTGTACCCAATTTAAGAATACTTTTGCCTTTTTAGTAAATATCGTGACGGACAGCGGCTCATGTAAGCCGTCATACTTCTGTTTGTCCGAAGTCATGATCCCCAGCGGTAAAAGTATTAGCCGCTGGGGATTTTTGCGCCCATTTGGGCCTTGTATGGAGGATAGACATGAACATTATCAATATCGGGATTCTTGCCCATGTAGACGCTGGAAAGACAACCTTGACGGAGAGCCTGCTATATGCCAGCGGAGCCATTTCAGAACCGGGGAGCGTCGAAAAAGGGACAACGAGGACGGACACCATGCTTTTGGAGCGGCAGCGTGGGATTACCATTCAAGCGGCAGTCACTTCCTTCCAGTGGCACAGATGTAAAGTCAACATTGTGGATACGCCCGGCCACATGGATTTTTTGGCGGAGGTGTACCGCTCTTTGGCTGTTTTAGATGGGGCCATCTTGGTGATCTCCGCTAAAGATGGCGTGCAGGCCCAGACCCGTATTCTGTTCCATGCCCTGCGGAAAATGAACATTCCCACCGTTATCTTTATCAATAAGATCGACCAGACTGGCGTTGATTTGCAAGGCGTGTATCAGTCTGTTCGGGATAAGCTCTCCGCCGATATTATCATCAAGCAGACGGTGTCGCTGTCCCCGGAAATAGTCCTGGAGGAAAATACCGACATAGAAGCATGGGATGCGGTCATCGAAAATAACGATGAATTATTGGAAAAGTATATCGCAGGAGAACCGATCAGCCGGGAAGAACTTGCGCGGGAGGAACAGCGGCGGGTTCAAGACGCCTCCCTGTTCCCGGTCTATCATGGCAGCGCCAAAAAGGGCCTTGGCATTCAACCGTTGATGGATGCGGTGACAGGGCTGTTCCAACCGATTGGGGAACAGGGGAGCGCCGCCCTATGCGGCAGCGTTTTCAAGGTGGAGTATACAGATTGTGACCAGCGGCTCATCTATCTGCGGCTATACAGCGGAACGCTGCGCCTGCGGGATACGGTGGCCCTGGCCGGGAGAGAAAAGCTGAAAATCACAGAGATGCGTATTCCATCCAAAGGGGAAATTGTTCGGACAGACACCGCTTATCCGGGTGAAATTGTTATCCTTCCCAGCGACAGCGTGAGGTTAAACGATGTATTAGGGGACCCAACCCGGCTTCCTCGCGAAAGGTGGCGCGAGGACCCCCTCCCCATGCTGCGGACGACGATTGCGCCGAAAACGGCAGCGCAAAGAGAACGGCTGCTGGACGCTCTTACGCAGATTGCGGATACTGACCCGCTTTTGCGCTACGAGGTGGATTCCATCACCCATGAGATCATTCTTTCTTTTTTGGGCCGGGTGCAGTTGGAGGTTGTTTCCGCTTTGCTGTCGGAAAAATACAAGCTTGAAACAGTGGTAAAGGAACCCTCCGTCATTTATATGGAGCGGCCGCTCAAAGCAGCCAGCCACACCATCCATATCGAGGTGCCGCCCAACCCGTTTTGGGCATCCATCGGACTGTCTGTTACACCACTCCCGCTTGGCTCCGGTGTACAATACGAGAGCCGGGTTTCGCTGGGATACTTGAACCAGAGTTTTCAAAACGCTGTCAGGGATGGTATCCGTTACGGGCTGGAGCAGGGCTTGTTCGGCTGGAACGTAACGGACTGTAAGATTTGCTTTGAATACGGGCTTTATTACAGTCCGGTCAGCACGCCGGCGGACTTCCGCTCATTGGCCCCGATTGTATTGGAACAGGCATTGAAGGAATCAGGGACGCAACTGCTGGAACCTTATCTCTCCTTCACCCTCTATGCGCCCCAGGAATACCTTTCCAGGGCTTATCATGATGCACCGAAATACTGTGCCACCATCGAAACGGCCCAGGTAAAAAAGGATGAAGTTGTCATTACTGGCGAGATTCCCGCCCGCTGTATACAGGCATACCGTACTGATCTGGCCTTTTACACCAACGGGCGGAGCGTATGCCTTACAGAGCTGAAAGGATATCAGGCCGCTGTCGGCAAGCCAGTCATCCAGCCCCGCCGTCCAAACAGCCGCCTGGACAAGGTGCGCCATATGTTTCAGAAGGTAATGTAAAGATACATAATCGTCAAGACGGCAACAATCAGAAGTTATGGAGGGTAACGGGCGATCATACGGCAACAGTGCTTGGCGCTGCTCTGACCGGAACGGGTGTGCTTGCATTGGCAGCTGCAATCTGCGCGCGCAAAAGAAAGCGCATCTGATAAAACTAGGCGCTCTCATTTCGCTTGCCACAAGAAGTCGGTACCGCGCGGGTGTGGACTGCGGCTCAAACTTAGACGGCTCAATAAATAAATAAGCTGCAAGGGACTGGTCCCGGAACTTTTCCGGGGTCAGTCCCTTCAATTTGACCCGACCCCTCCGACGTTTCAGTTGGTTGCGTAGGCGTCGAGGTCAGTCATCCCTAAAGGGCCCGAAGTCGAATCACGTCCGCTCCGATCCCGTCCTCGATATGGCCGAAGGCCTGTTCGGCTGGCTCACTATCCAGGCGGTTGTCCTTGACGCCTATTCCGAAGGAGGCATGCGAGCGATATCGGCTCGTCACGATCCCCATAGCTCATCTTGACCGCGTGCCATTTGGGCAGGCGGCGCAGCTATGGCTCCCTTGTTAGTTTTCGACGTTGTATAAGGCGATCGCAATCGTCTTGAGCTTCTTTAGGGAACTTGAACAAGAGATATGGCCTGCTGGCGATTGATTAAGTCCATTCGTTTTGGTTACAAGAAAACATACTGCGCGCCTGCAGCATGAAGAAGAGGGAATCCATATGAATATCGTTGTATTGAGTGGTAGCCCGCGCAAGGGCGCCAATACCGACACCATGGTCGAGGCGTTTGCCGAGACCGCGCGTAAGGGCGGCAATACGGTCGACGTCGTCCGCGTTGCCAGCAAGAAAATCGCTGGTTGCCTGGGGTGCCAGTATTGCTTCGCCCACGAGGGCAATTGCGTGCAGAAGGATGACATGGCCGACGTGATCGAGTCGCTGAAAGGCGCCGATATGGTCGTCTTCGCATCGCCTATCTACTGGTTCGATATCACTGCGCAGGAGAAGGCTGCCATCGACCGCCTGTACGCCTTCGGTGCTACGGGCTTCCCGTTTACCAAGACGGCCCTTTTGCTCGATAGCCACAGCGAGGGGGTCTATGATGCGGCGATCGCTATGTACAAGTCAGCCTGCGCGTACTGCAAGTGGGAGAACCAGGGCATTGTCATCATCAGCGGTATGACCGAGCGCGACAGCATGGCATCGTCGCCCAAGTTGGAAGAGGTGCGAGATCTCGCTCGCAAGCTCGCCTAAGGACAAGAAGAACGCATGGCAATCGGTGTTATTTGAACTGCTTGCCGTCCTTGCCAGGTGAATCGTTGATTGCCATGCGCCGTTGCCCTTGCGGACAATCTCGGCGTGCTAGGAGGCCTTCTCACTCAGGAACTCCCTGAATGCGGGGATGTCAAAGCCAACGAGACCACGCCCGCGCTCTCCGATGACGCCGTCCTCGAGGAGACGGCGTTTATATTGGCTTGCATAGTTGCCGGCAACGCCCATGCGTTTGGCTATCTCCGAGACCCTGCTGGGGCCAGAGTCGGGCAGCATCGCGAGCAAAAACTCAATGTCTTTATCGGAAAGCTCCCGATAGGTCGTTTCGAGAATTCGATCGCGCAGCTCCATACGGGCAAGCAGAGAACCCTGCTGGACATCAGGTGCGCTGATTTTGGGCGAGTTCTCCGAAACATCCCATGTGCGATATCCGACGAGCTGCATCATGTAGGGGAATCCGTCGACGGCCTTCACAGCATCCTCGAGCGCTTCTGGTGTGATTGAACGTCCTCCGGCCTCAACGGTTTTGCGAAACGCGTTTGCAATTTCAACGTCAGTGATTCGTCCTAACTGATGATATTGGGAACGCCTGAGGAACGAGACGGAATCGTTACGCAGCAGCGCCGATACTTTGTAGGGCAGTCCTGCCATGAGTAGGGCAACTTTTTTACCTTCGCGTACAAAGTGCTGGTAAACAGAGGCAAATTGAAGCATTTCTTCGAGATCGACGGTGACTTCATCGATGGTGATGAGAAGTCCTATGTCATGTTTTTCGAGTTGCTTAAAGATACCATTCATGCGTGTGCGCCAGTTGCCCTGGGCCTCTTGAGCATATGTCCAATCGATGCCCACTGGACCAATTTGAACGCCGTTTATGCGCGCGTGAGGCTGTGAGAGATAGCTATCTGCGGCTTCTTTGGTTCGCTCGATAATATCTTCGAGCATGCCTGGCATGGCGGAGACATTTGCTGCGATCCAGCCGTGTTCAAGCGCCGTTTCTGAAAGGAGCGAGAGAAGCGCCGTCTTGCCCGTTCCCCTTGCGCCCGTAAAAATAGTCGACAGGTTGGGATCTCCCGGGCCGTTGATAAAGCCACGGTTGATGTCGCGCAGGATATGCTCGCGACCCGCTAGAAAGGGAGGGACGCTTCCAAATGTTGGGGTAAAGGGGTTCTTGCTGTACTCCATGGTAGCTCCTTTGCAAGTTTTGCTAATTTTTGCAAGTTTTGCTAATTTTTGCAAGTTTTGCTAACGACAGACCAAAGGGCATCGAAGCAGTGGCGCTGACATGTTTTACGCAGAAAAATAAGCAGAAATCAATTTATCTGCGTTAAAAAATAGTTGAGAAGAAAAACGACGAGTCCCGGGCGCAATGCCGTTGCGTTCCGGGCCTCGTCGCTTTGCGAAGTGTCTAACGATCTCGTTGCCGTCGTCCTAGTCAAACAAACTCGGCATGTCGTTTTCTTTCATGAGGGCACCGGCAGAGGGGAGACTCTGCGCGGTGAACTTCTCGGCCGAGACGCCGGCGCCAAGGATTTCCTCGGTCGTGCCGACGGTGGTGACCGAGCGACCCTTCTTGGCGGTAAAGGCCTGGACGCCCTGCGTGTTGGTGGTCGTCTTGGTCTTGAGCAGCGACGTGTTGAAGTTCATCAGGCGGTAGTCGCTCGAGACCAGCGCGATGTCGCGGTCTTCCTTGAGCACCTGGGCATAGAGCAGTTTGCTGCCACCGTAGATGGCGTTCTTGAGGCGCTTGCGGTTGGTCTTGGTGACGTATCCAGAAAGCGCGACGCGCACCACGCGGCCGTTCTCAAAGACAAACAGCACGTCGGCCTTGTAGTCCTCGGGGTCGATGACCCAGATCACGCTCTCGTCGGATTCCATCTCGAGGTCGGTGGGCAAGTACGAGCCCAGCTGGGCCGACTTGGTGTCCTCAAACGCCGCAACCTTGCACTTGTATACCTGGCTCTTGTTGGTAAAGACCAGCAGCTCGTGGGTGTTGGAGGACGGGAACTCGATAAAGGGTTTGTCGCCGTCTTTGTACTTGAGCGTGGCCGCCTTCTTGAGCACGCGGTCGGTCATCTTTTTGAGATAGCCTTCGCGCGAGAGCATGATGGTCACCGGATATTCCTCGACCTCGGGCTCCAGGCTTACCTCGATAACCTCATGGGGCTCAATCCTACCCGTGCGGCGCGGCATCACGTACTTTTTGTTGACCGCGGCCAGCTCGTCGCTGATGACCTTCTTGATGTTCTCTTCGCTCGAAAGGATCTCCTCAAGCTCGGCAATCTCACCCTCAAGCTTGGCGATGTCCTTGGTGCGGTTGAGGATGTACTCCTCGTTGATGTTGCGGAGCTTAAGCTCCGCAACAAACTCGGCCTGGGTCTCGTCGATGTCGAAACCCTTCATAAGGTTGGGCACGACCTCGGCCTCGAGCTTGGTGCCACGGATGATGGCGATGGCCTTGTCGATGTCGAGCAAGATCGCCTCAAGGCCGTGCAGCAGGTGCAGGCGCTCGGACTTTTTGCCCAAGTCAAAGTTAATGCGGCGACGCGTGGACTCAATACGCCACTTGACCCACTCGTGCAGGATCTGGCGTACGCCCATAACGCGGGGGTAACCATCGACCAACACGTTAAAGTTGCATGAGAACGAATCCTGCAGCGTAGTCGAGCGATAGAGCTTGGCCATGAGCTTGTCGGGGTCGACACCGCGCTTAAGATCGATGGCGATACGCAGGCCCGAGAGGTCGGTCTCGTCACGGATGTCAGCGATCTCCTTAACCTTGCCTTCTTTGGAGAGCTTGACGATGCGATCGATGATGACATCGGTCTTGGTGGTGTAGGGGATCTCGTAGACCTCGATAATGCGCTCTTCGGGAATCCAGCGCCAGCGGGAGCGGATCTGGAAGCTGCCAAGGCCGGTCTCGATAATCTTTTCCATCTCCTCGCGGCGGTAGATAATCTCACCGCCGGTCGAGAAGTCGGGCATGGGCATGTACTCGAGCAGATCGCAGTTAGGATCCTGCAGGTAGTGCATGGTGGCGGTGCATACCTCGTTGAGGTTGAAGCCGCAGATGTCAGACGCCATGGCGACGCCGATGCCCTTGTTGGCCGAGACAAGGATGTTGGGGAACGTGGTGGGCAACAGGCGCGGCTCCTTCATGGCGCCGTCGTAGCTGTCGACAAAGTCGACCGGGTCCTTGTCGATGTCCTTGAAGATCTCGGCACTGATGGGGGAGAGCTTGGCCTCGGTGTAACGCGAGGCGGCGTAGCTCAGGTCGCCCGAATAGTACTTGCCAAAGTTGCCCTTCGACTCAACGAAGGGGGCGAGCAGCGCCTCGTTGCCGGTGGCCAAGCGCACCATCGTTTCGTAGATTGCGGCGTCGCCGTGCGGGTTGAGCTTCATGGTTTGGCCCACGATGTTGGCGCTCTTCTGGCGCTCACCTTTGAGCAAGCCCATCTTGTACATGGTGTAGAGCAGCTTGCGGTGCGAGGGCTTAAAACCGTCGATCTCGGGGAACGCACGCGAGACGTTGACGCTCATGGCGTAGGGCATGTAGTTGACCTCGAGCGTCTGCGTGATCGGCTGATTGGTGACCTCGGAGTGCAGGCCGATGACGTTCTCGGCGTTGACCTGCTTTTTCTTTGGCTGGTTCTTCGTCTTCTTCTTTGCCACGATTTCCTCTTGAACTTCTTATGGGCCGTCGTTATCGATTTGCTGCTACTGCAGGTCCAGCTGGTCCAGGTATTCCTTGCCGTGCTCCGAGATATGACGCTTGCGGCCCGCCTCGTCGCTGCCCAGCAGAAGGTTGAACATGGTCTCCATCTTGGTGACGTCTTCGGACTCCACCTTGATCAGACGACGCGTCTCGGGGTTCATGGTGGTGAGCCACATCATGTCCGGGTCGTTCTCACCAAGACCCTTGGAGCGGTTGATGGAGCACTTCTGGTCGCCGATCTCCTTAAGAATGCCGTTCTTCTCGAGCTCGGTGTAGGCAAAGTAGGTCTTCTCTTTGCAGTTGATCTCGTAGAGCGGCGACTCGGCGATATACACGTAGCCTTCGTCGATAAGCGTGGGCACCAGGCGATAGAGCATGGTGAGCACGAGCGTACGGATGTGATAACCGTCGACGTCGGCGTCCGTACAGATGATGACCTTGTTCCAGTTGAGGTTGTCCAAGTCAAAGGCGCCCAGGTTCTTGATGCGCTTGTCCTTGATCTCCACGCCACAGCCCAGCACGCGCATGAGGTCCATGATGATGTCGGACTTAAAGATGCGCGGATAGTCCTCCTTTAGGCAGTTGAGGATTTTGCCTCGGACGGGCATAACGCCCTGGAACTCGGCATCGCGCGAGGTGCGAATGGCGCCTGCTGCCGAGTCGCCCTCTACGATGTAGATCTCGCGACGGCTCTTGTCCTTGGAGCGGCAGTCGATGAACTTCTGCACGCGGTTGGCCATGTCGGTCTTCTGCTGCAGGTTGGTCTTGATGCTCTGGCGCGTCTTCTCGGCATTCTCGCGCGAGCGCTTGTTGATGAGCACCTGCTCCATGATCTTGTTGGCGGCATCTTTGTTCTCGATCAAGTAGGTCGAGAGGCGCTCCTTAAAGAATGCCGTCATGGCCTGCTGGATAAAGCGGTTATTGATGGCCTTCTTGGTCTGGTTTTCGTAGGACGTCTGGGTGGAGAAGCAGTTGGTCACCAGCACCAGGCAGTCCTGGACATCTTGCCACTTAATGCCGCTCTCGTTTTTGTTGTATTTGCCCTGTTGCTTAATGTAGGCATCGATGGCGCTGGTGAGGGCACTGCGGGCCGCCTTCTCCGGCGAGCCGCCGTTCTCGAGCCAGGAGGAGTTGTGGTAGTACTCCTGCATCGTGAAAGTGCGCGAGAAGCACATGCAAGCAGTGATTTTTACGTTGTAATCGGGTAGATCCTCGCGATCGCGACCGCGACGGTCGGCCTCGATAAAGAAGGGCTCGGTAAGGTAGTCGGTACCGACCTTCTCGAGCACGTAGTCCTCGATGCCCTTGGGATAGCAGAAGTCCTCTTCGGAAAACTCGCCGTCGTCGCCCTCGATGCGCAGCCGGAAGGTCACGTTGGCGTTGACCACGGCCTGGCGGCGCATGGTCTCGCGATACCAATCGTGGGGGATGCTGATGGAGGTAAAGACCTCAAGATCGGGGCGCCACTTGATGGTGGTGCCGGTGCGGTTCTCGTCGCTGGGCTCAATCTCGAGTGCCTTCTTTTTGGCGCCGACGACCTTGCCCTTCTTAAAGTGCAGGGAGTACTTGTTGCCGTCGCGCCAAACCGTGACGTCCATGTATTCGGAGGCGTACTGGGTTGCGCACGAGCCCAGGCCGTTGGTGCCGAGCGAGAAGTCGTAGTCGCCGCCCTGGTTGTTGTTGTACTTACCGCCGGCGTAAAGCTCGCAAAAGACGAGCTCCCAGTTAAAGCGCTTCTCGGAGGGGTTCCAGTCAAGCGGGCAGCCGCGGCCGTTGTCCTCTACCTGAATGGAGCCATCGCGAAAGGCGGTAAGGGTGATGAGCTTGCCGTAGCCCTGGCGCGCCTCGTCAACGGCGTTGGATAGGATCTCGAAGGCGGCATGCGCGCAGCCGTCGAGCCCGTCCGAGCCAAAGATGACGGCAGGGCGCAGGCGTACGCGCTCCTCGTCCTTGAGCTGACGAATACTGTCGTTACCATAGTTTGCGGTGTTTTTTGCCATGCTCGCTCTCTCGATGCTCCTTTGCCGCGTTTTAGTCATATAGATAGTCAAGGTAGCATAGCCCAGCCCTTGGGCGATTCCAACCAACACGAAATCCATCGAACAATCGTTCGGAGTTCGATGAGGTTTCGTTTACTCGCACAAAACCGAGTCGGTATTGTGCGAGTAAGTTTGAATTGCGAACCGAAGTTGTAATGTCCGCATAGCGATGACGAATGAGCCGAGTCAGCGTCTCTCATAAAAGTAACTAGGAGCTAGCGGGGCCTATCCGAATTGACCTCATTGGCGGTATCGGCTTCGAGCGCCGTGCGGCGGGCGCTGTAGGCGACGAGGCCGGCGCCTGCCGCGGCGAGTGCTGCAGCGGCTGCCGTAAGGGGAGCGCATGTATCGCCCGTGCCCGCAAGCGCGCCCGCTTTTCCGGGGCGCTTGCTATTGTTGTGGTCCTTGCCGCTGCTGGAGCTGCTTCCGCCGGAGCCGCCGCCCTTGTCAGTACCGCCGCCACTCGAGCCGCCACCGTCGTCCGCCGTCATCGGTGCATCGTGAAGCCCCGTCGTATCCGCGCTGTCGCATACGCCGACCTGAACTTCTGAGCGTTCGCATGCCGCGTCGGGCACATGAAGCTCGTGCAGTACGGCACCCAGCGCCGAGTTTGCACCCGGTCGAATTTCCTCGAGCGTTACGGGATCGAGCGCCACCAGATTATGCGCCTTCGCATACAGCGTTACGCGTTTGCCCACTTCGTCGCTCCAGCTCTCGGGGATGGCGAAGCTCATGCGGAACTGTGCCGTGCAACCCGGTGCCAGCACGGCGTTGCCGTTGTCGGCTACCAGCGGGTGCGTTGCAAAACGTGCGCCCAGCGTCTCGAGCGCGTACTTCACGTGTGCCATGTCTTTGGTCGAAGCATCCTCGGCAAGCTCTGGATCGTAGATCGAAACCATGCGTGCGTTCAGTCCGAATCCGATGGATGCGCTGGAGAACGGCTGGCTGGAGCCCTCTCGGTACAGATCGATCGTGCCGGCGGTCAGCAAGGTGTTGCCGTCGTTTCGCACCGTGACCATGAAGGATTCGCCTGCTGCTCCGGGTACCACCGCGCCCGAGGTAGCGACCGCGCCCGTCGGAGTGGCACACGCCACCAAGGGCACTTCGATGCCGTGCAGCTCTGCCTCGCTCTTCTCCGCGCTCACAATGTGCGTGGCGAGTGCGGAGAGCATGCCTCCCGACGTCAAAAATGTCGTTATCTGATCGACGGGATGGTCCAGCTCGCACATCACGAACGGCTCCGTGAACAGATCGCCTGCCAAGGTGCTGGCGAAGATGCGGAAGTGCTTGCCCATCACTGCTACCGGGTTGCCTTCTTCGTCGTAGGTTTGTCCCACCTTGCCATCGGTGTTCTCTACATAGAGCACGCACCTGCCGTTGTTGCTTACGCTAAACGATGCCGGGCCACAGCCTGCGGCACCCACGGGCTGCGTTGCAAATGCCGATGCGCCTCGCGTCCAAGTAATATGCTGCAGTTGCTCGTTGACGGTTGCCAAAAAGCCCGAATGTTGTGGCCATGGCACCGCATGAGGTACCGTGTCGTCTGGTGACATAACGTCCCAGCACGCAATGGACTGGCCGATCACGGCGTACGATGCGCAGCCGCAACCGTCTGCGGTCTCGTACGCAACGGACACCACCATTTTGCCGTTGATATTCTCGGGCTCGCCCAGCTCGATACTCGACGGTGCTTGCGGAAAGCGGAGGACCTGACGGAACGTGAGACTGTCGCCCAAATCATCCGACCACAAGGTAAAGCATTCCAGCGCAACCTCGGCCTCGCTGCCGAGCGCCTTTTCTGCGGTGGCTCCGCGGCGGTGGAGGTAGGCACCCGACAGGCGCCCGTCGACGAGCGTCTTGCCCACCGTGATACGCGGGCACTGCAGACAATGGTAGCCATCCTCCTGAAGGCGGCCGCGCGAGATGCTGCGCCACGACGTATACGACACCACGCGAACTTCGCTATTACTTATGCGCAGGCGCACGACGGACAGTATGCCGGCTGTGCTTGCCGTATCGAAAAGGGTGTTGTCACCGGCGGGGCGCTCGCCCGAGATCAGCAGCACGTAGGCGTCCTGGTTTCCTCTTCCGTCCGTATATTCCACCACGTCGAAGTCGTAATCGAATATGCCGTCGCGCTCCACGTCGCCCTCGCCAAACCCAAGGGGAAAGTCCACGGGAGTGGGAGCGGACCACGTGCCGTTTGCCTTTGTGTGCACCACCAGGCGCGAGCGGCCATTGTCGCCGTAGCGCACCGAGGCGATACGGAACTGGCATTCTACGCCGGCAATCATTGCCAGCTTCATGTGAGCTTCGCTGAGCACGCCAGTAAACAGCACGTTGTCGCTCGAGGGTTTTATGCCGCCACGCTCGTCCTCCGATACACCAGCAGAATTGGCGTTGGGGTCCGCAACGGCGTTCGTCGCCTGCCCGATATAGGTGTACTCATACATCGGCGCGGCGTTTTCGTCGTTCTCTATCAGTGTATGGACGAAATGCTCGATCTGTCCCGTGTCGTCGCTTTCTGCATCCGCCTCGAGCTCAATGCGCGTGACCGCTTGATCCCAATCGCGCACGACAGGCGCGACGTTTGCGGCAGTGGCCTTAACCTCGGCGCGTGCGAGCAGCTCGGCGTTGGTGACGATGGTGGCCGATGCGATAAATTGCGGCACGCCGCCTGCCTCGGCATTGCCGGCCGTGCCGAAGCAGGCATCCAACGTGTAAGGCGTATCTCCACCCAATGCGAGCTCAGAGCGCTGGAGCACATACTGGTTGCCATTGTTCACCGACATATTCCACGAATCGAGAAGTGTGGGCCACGACCCCGACCAAGCCTTGGTGGTCCACTTGAACATTACGAACTGGAGTATCACATCGACATCGACGTCTGCACCTACGCGCAGTCGCGGAAGCTGGTGTCCATCTGCCTTCTCGTGCCCAATGAACAGCGTGAGGGATGCGGCGCCGCGCACGGCAGACGAAGCGACGCCTGCAACGCCGGCGCCAAAGGTGACGGCAAGCCCGATCTGGATGGTGAACGAGCCCGAGGTGTTTGAATAGTCGAGCGAAATGTTTTTAAAAAACGCCGCGCCGCTGCCGTGCGTGTGGGCACCCACGGCGAGCGCCAGCTTCGCCAGCACCCAGGGGTTGACGTTTAGGAAAAACGGCACCGGTCCTAGGGTAAACTGCTCGGTCCAATTGAGGTCGGTTCTTACCTGGAAGAGGGCCTTAATATTGCCAAATGCGGGGTCGTTGTTGTCACCCCAGGTTTTGCCCACCCAGTCGTAGGCGAGCGATCCGTACAGCTGTGTGGCGATATCCATCGTAAAACGCGGCGTGCAGTGGTGACGAAGCAGCTTAGTGTTCCTTGGATCGGTGCCCGAACCGGCACTCATACTTTTGTACTGATTCCACTTCCCCTCCATCTCGTCGAGGTAGCGGTTTGCCTGCTTGGCGCCCGACTCGCGCGATGACTTCTTCCAGTATTCCGGATCCGGATTGCCCGAATCGTTCATGTAGCCGACCGGTTTGTATCCTCCGCTAAACAGCACGTATCCGGCAAAAGAGAAATCGAACAAAATGGGGAACGAGGGCATCCAGCACGTGAACTTATTGCCGCCGATGCCGGGAAACGCCGCCGGGAAATCAAACGGAGTAATCTCTTGGTCCATGGTGGTGGGGACGATAGTGGTCGAGCCCGATTCTGCCTTTGCGGCCGGCGCGGTGACAACGGCCATGGGGGAGGAGAGTGTATAGGTCTTGCCCTGATAGTCGAGGACAAAGCGCAGCTTGCATCCTTCCTCCAGAAGGCCCGAAGCTGCATCGAGGAACGTGTCTTCGAGTGTGAACCTTGCCAGATTATCCGAACCCGATGCACTGGCCTTGACTTGGCCAATTTGCGTGACGGTTTCGGATGAGCTGCTCGTGGCGGGCATTACCTTGTTGATGCACAGCGTTGCCTGTCCACCCTGTGGCAGATGTGCCTGCACGGTAAAGGCGTGCGTGTCGGGTTGGTCGTTTCCGGCGTCGTCCTTCGGCAGTGCCATGAACGTGGCGTCGGCGTACTGGATGTCCCACTCGTCGAACGTAAGCTGGCGAAAGTACGGCTCACCGTCGGAAAGCGGACGTGTGGGCGCGGTAATGGCGGTGCCGCCCTGGATGCGCGTGAGGGGGATCTCGACATCACGGTAGCCCGCCATGCTGATGGAGATGCCACCGTTAAAGTCGTACGCGTCGAGAAGCGTTGCCTGGTCCACGTAGCCTTCCGAAAGCGGCGCGACCTCAAAGATGGCCGTGCCCTCGTCGTCGGTAGTGGCGGAGATCTGCTTGCCCGCGGCATAACGCGACGCGAGCGTGACCTGGGCTCCTTTGATGGGCATATTCTTGTTGGCGACGTCGACCACGACCACACCAAACATGGTGCGCGAGAGAACGAGCACCTTGAAGGGGTCTTCTTCGTCGGCATAGGCCTCGGTGGGGGCGAATGGCAGTATGAAGGCGTTTGCGCTGCTCGGCACGCGAGGCAGCATGATGCCTGCCAGCGAGGATGCTCCGGCGATAAGTAGCGAACGACGATCAAGCATTTTGGGCTCCCATCCCGCAAATAACGGAGGAAATAATCCTATTTTGCGAGAAGGTGCCCCGTGGCGGTAGTGCCGTTCAAGGGTCAAAATGTCCAAATTGATCGAGCGAAGCGCCGGGTTCCGGAACGCGTTCGATGCGCTTGGCAGCCCGGTCGCTAACGCAACATATGCGCGACCAGCTCGGCGCGAGTTCCGATACCAAGCTTGGCATACACTCCTGATAGGCGGTTTTTAACAGTGCCCGGCGATACTTCCATGTGGCGTGCGATTTCGGCGTTGGTCCATCCGCGGCAGGCGAGCATGGCCATGGTGAACTCCGTGGTCGTTAAATCGTCGGCCACGTCCTCGCCCGAATCGGGGTTGTGGATGCGCCGCCAGCCGTAGCTGAATCGATACGTAATCTCGATGATGCGTGCGAAATCGTCAGGGTATTGCGCTTTTAGGCACGCTTCGATGAGCCCCTGTAAAAGGCCGTGGTGCGCGCCAATGAGCTCGATAAGGCCGTCGGGGCGCGCAATGTCCCAAGTGGCTCCGAAATGTGCCTTTGCGGCGTCGATGTCCTTGAGGCTCATGCATGCCATGGAAGCCGCCAGGTGCAGGAACAGTTCCGAGATGGGATAGCTTCCCTGTTTCATGATCAGGGCATTTTCCACCATGCCCAGGCTGCGGCCATATTCGCCGCGCAGATACAAGGCGTGCGCCATCACGTAGCTGGCGAACAGGCGCAGGCCTTCGGGCAAATGCGCCGCAAGCGGATAAAACTCTTCGGCGGAATACGGGGAAGGCAAGTGCAGCAGGACGCTCGCGGCCGAGGCGAACAGGATATGCACGGCGTGGACGGCAGGCGATTCCTCGTCGGCCGGCGTATCGAGGATGCCAGTAAGGCACCGGCGGGCATC
Source organism: Collinsella sp. SGI.095 (assembly GCF_050314535.1). Classification (NCBI taxonomy): domain Bacteria; kingdom Bacillati; phylum Actinomycetota; class Coriobacteriia; order Coriobacteriales; family Coriobacteriaceae; genus Collinsella; species Collinsella sp. SGI.095. Next base: position 42,611 of record NZ_JBNPNG010000011.1, on the reverse strand, counting down.
GGCGATACGGTTGAGCGACAGACTGGCGTATCCGCAGATAAAGCATGCGGAATAGCGCAGTGCGGGGTCGGTGGCGTCAAGATAGGGGCGCGCCGTCTTGGCAGCGAGGGTGGCCTGTCCGCGAAAGTACAGCGCTTCTGCCGTGGCAATGGCGCGCGAATCGGGGTCGGAAATGCCTGCAACCGCAGCGTCAATCTGCCCCGGCACAAAGGCGGTGCACATCAACGGCATGGGAACGCAAGGGTAGCCATCGCAGTCCATCTTCCATCTCCCAACAGCTGGCAACAATAGCAGCAATTGTACTCCTGTTACTCGGGACTGGAATTTGCGGGTATGGCATACGATTACGCAGAACGTATAAAGGAAGAGTCTATTGGCGATGCTGCCAAGGTGGCTACCGAAGCCTAGCTGAGCTCGACAGTAGGAAAAATTGCCACCCCTGCAAAAAGCTTTGTCGCAGTGATGGGAAACACATCTTGTTTTGCATATAATGAGGTCATATGACGGTGCGTTTGCATACGTGTGACGCATTCCCATCGAACCGAAAAGGAGCTTTGCATGGATTCCAACAAGCGTCCCGACGACATGGTGCGTATCACCACTTCCGAACTTGCCCAGGTGTTCATCGATGAGCAGGTCGCTGCAATCCGCGAGCAGATCGGCGACAAGAAGGTCCTGCTGGCCCTTTCCGGTGGTGTCGACAGTTCGGTTGTCGCGGCCCTGCTCATCAAGGCCATCGGCAAGCAGCTTATCTGCGTGCACGTGAACCACGGCCTGATGCGTAAGGGCGAGAGCGAGCAGGTCGTCGACGTCTTCAAGAACCAGATGGACGCCAACCTGGTCTATGTGGACGCGACCGATCGCTTCTTGGATAAGCTCGTGGACGTCGAGGAGCCCGAGGCCAAGCGCAAAATCATCGGCGCCGAGTTCATTCGCGTGTTCGAGGAGGAGGCCCGCAAGGTTGGCGACGAGGTCAGCTTCCTCGCTCAGGGAACCATCTACCCCGACATCCTGGAGTCCCAGGATGGCGTGAAGGCCCACCACAACGTGGGTGGCCTGCCCGAGGACCTGCAGTTTGAGCTTTGCGAGCCCGTCAAGCTGCTGTACAAGGACGAGGTCCGCGTCGTGGGCCGCGAGCTCGGTCTGCCCAAGAACATGGTCGAGCGTCAGCCGTTCCCCGGTCCCGGCCTGGGCGTCCGCTGCCTTGGTGCCATTACCCGCGACCGTCTTGAGGCGCTGCGCGAAGCCGACGCCATCGTGCGCGAGGAAATCGACAAGGCAGGTCTGACCATCTGGCAGTACTTCGCCGTGGTGCCCGACTTCCGTGCCACCGGCGTGCGCGAGGGCAAGCGCGCTTACGACTGGCCCTGCATCATTCGCTGCATCAACACCGTCGACGTGATGACCGCCGAGGTGCCTGAGCTCGACTGGGCACTACTCAAGCGTATTACCGCTCGCGTCACAGCCGAGGTTCCCGGCATCTGCCGTGTGTGCTACGACCTCACGCCCAAGCCCGTCGGCACCGTTGAGTGGGAGTAAGCTTTTTGGGCTGCTTTGATCATAATTCCATGAATGGGGAGGCCTCGCGCGATTGCGCGGGGCCTTCTTTTTCGAAAAGAGCTGCCGTCGTGGTGTTGCCACTGTCCATCGTGCCTGCCATCGCCTCTGGTGTTGCTCCTGAGCAGGGCTGGTTTGCGACGAGAACTAGCAGGGCTTGTTGGCGGCACGAGCGAAGCAGGTTGTTTCGCATTGAGCGCGCTGGGCAGAAGAAGGCCATAATGGAGTGTGCGCACAATTTGTTTTAGAGGAGGATGCCGCATGGCAAAAGACGAACAAACAGGCTGGATTGTTGAGATGCTCATGGCCAGTGTGTCGGTGGCGCCCGCGGCTCTTTTGGAAGAGGTTATGGCAGATGAGCGCTGCGTGGATTTTGGCCCCATCCACCATTTTATTGTGGGCGCGGTGCTGCTTGCGTGCTGGCGCAACGCCGAAGCATCTGCGGAGCGAGATGCGATGCTCAAAGACGATCTTGCCGATTTGATGTCTCGTTCGGATTGCGTGCCGGGGGCAACGTGTGCCCGCTGGGGCATGTGCGGGGCAGCTGCGTCTGCGGGCATGGCATATGCAATCGTGCGCGGCAATGCGCCGCTGCGCAGTGAAGGCTGGCAGGAGGGGCAGTTAATGGTTTCGGAGCTGCTTGCCGCCATCGCGCGCTCGGGAAGCCCACGGTGCTGCAAGCGAGATGCGCGCGTGGCGATTCGTGAGGCCGTTTCGTTTTTTAACGCGCTCGGCGGACCACAGCTTAAAGCATGGGAGAAGACGCCAGCCTGCGATAGCTATGCGGCCAATACAGTGTGCATGGGCGAAAAGTGTCCGTATCATCCTGCGATGCTGAGCGCTGAGGAGAGATTGAAGGCACAAGCGACGAAGCCAGAATGACCGACCTTGCGGCGCCACAAGTTGGCGCCCATATGCAACGGACGCCCGCTGTCGAGTAGGCGTCCGCTAAGTTAATCAAATGTAGATGGGATTATCGGGTCATTAGACCCTTGTCGTCCTCACCAGATGGGCCATGTTTTCCCCGAGCTGGCGCAGCATGTCCTCGCCAAAGGGGTCGTCGCCGCTGTTAAACATCATGTTCCAGTAGGTCGACGAGGCCACTGGCATGCCACTGAATGTAAAGCAGCGGTTCAGTTCATCGAGTGTTGAGGTGGACCCCACCCGCCAAAGCGTCGTCACCGCGCATGCCGGCTTGCCGGCGAACCGTCTTCCGTGCACGCTCGCGGCATAAAACGCGCGGTCGAGCAGCGCGAGCAACGCGCCGTTTGCCCCTGCAAAGTAGACCGGCGTACCCACCACGAGCTCCTGGTCGAGCGTCTCGGATATCGCCTTTACCGCGCGCTTGGTGGCACAGTACACGCCCGAGAGCGGTCCGACGTTGTAAGCGCCCAAGCTGCTCACGTTGAACACATGGCCGGAGCGGCGGGCCCTCATACCGGGCAGCACCGCGCGCACGGCATGGCGTTGGTTCTGTGCGCATGGGCCCCTTGCTTTTGTGTGCGCGAAAGGGGCAGTTATTCGTCACATTCCCGCGCAACGTGCTCGATAAGCTCCTCTTGGCTTACCGGACGCCCCTGATTAAGCATCAGGTATTCCATGATTCCCGTTTCCTTGCGCGTAAGAGATGGAGCCTCACTGTCCACGGAAGCGATGCGCGCCTTGGTGTCAAAGCTGAGCTTTCCGCAGGTTAAAACTATGTCGCTTTGTGTAAAGCGTCTGAGGGTAAGGCTGCGGATCCTTGCCGCAAGCTCGTCCAGATGAAACGGCTTGGTGAGGTAATCGTTGGCGCCGGCATCGAGTCCGGAGACTTTAACGGATACTTCACCACGCGCGGACAGAATCAGTACCTTGGTCTCGCAGTCGGGCAAATATGTTTGTCCGCAGGGTGTGCTCGAGGGCGCCATTCCGCTGGCCATTGCCAACGCCGGTATTTGATCTGCGCTGGGGTGGCTCTTTATCTGGAAACTTGTCGTTCTCATTGCCGTGGTAGAGCTGAGCGTTTTGTTCTACCGCCCCTTCTGCAAATGGATTTGTTCACTCGGCGCATTCTATGCGCTCATGAATAAGGTGTCCCTACTGGGGATTCGGGTTGACGCATGCAAATGTGTCTCGTGCGGCAAGTGTTCAAAGGTTTGTCAGATGGACGTCGATGTGGTCCGCGCGTCCAATCATGCCGAATGTATCCGGTGCGGAAAGTGCATCGGGGCCTGTCCCGTCGATGCCATCAGCTATCGCTATGGCCTGGATGCGTCGGCAGCAAAGCTCCCTCTGACCGCCGATAAAAAGTAAACAAGCTTCGACAAAACGGAGGAATGACCATGAAGCTTTCTAAGATTGCGGCCTTGTTTATGGTGCCGGTGCTGGCCTTGTGTCTTGTGGCATGTTCGGCGCCCGGTGGCAACGCGAGCGAATCTACGAGCTCCGATCCTAAGATCGCGGAGCTCATCGCGCAGGAGCCGACCAATGCCGACGAGGCCGCCGAGCTGTATGCGAAGCTCATGCAAAAGGAGAACGATATCCTTTCGAGCGATAGCGCACTGTGGGAAAAGGTGTTTCTTGCCGCCAATAAAGATATGCCGATGATTGAGGACGGCAGCAATTACGGCGATTTCCTGCTCAAGACCATCGACGGCGCCAAGGTAAACATCTGATCCTGCCATGGAGGGACTCCATGGCAGGATCAGATCATTGATGTTGATAAGACGCGCGAAAGTGGCACTTAGCGGTCAATCACAAAACTGTCCATCTCGACGAGCTCACGAGCCTTCTCCTGACCTTCGATGGCCTCGCGGAGACGCTTGGCGTAATATGTCATGCCATTGGCGATGTCGATGCGCAGACCGATTTCGGCGCGTTGATAGAGCGCCAACGCGCGCAGGGGATTACGGTCGATGCCACAAGAGGGGGCGTCGGGGTCAATGAGCATAGAGGCTATGCGAATGGCGGGCTGGGCGAACTCTGCATCGTCGCGGGCAAGCTCAAGACTGCGTTCGTACAGGCGGTATGCTTTTGACCTATCTTGCGGCACGGCGCGACCGCGGCTGAACATGTCGCCGAGTTTGTACACCGCCTCGCTGGAGGGCGCAAGCGCTGCGGCAAGCGAATACCACTGATAGGCTTTGGCATGGTCGGGCTTGCCAGTCCTTCCGTACTCGTAGATATAGCCGAGGTTGATGATGCTCTGGAAGCAACCTGCGTCGGCCGCCATTTCGTAGAGTTCCGCGGCCTTGGCGTAGTCCTGCTCAACAAGGTCTCCCATATAGTAGAGGGCGCCTAAATCGTTCATACAGGCTCCGCTGCCGGACGAAACTCCCAGCCTGTAGCCCAAGACGAGCATTTCCCTAACTGCTGAAGACATACGGGCCGCACGGTAGATGCGCTCTCTGTTTTCGCAGATATACTGGGCATAATCATCGCCAGGCGTGGAGAATGCAACGTTTGCCATCTCGGCGAGGAGGTCTTTTTCCTGCTCGGGCCCATAGATAAGATCTTCGGAAGGAAAACCCTCGTTGTATTCGTCCTCGCCATGGTCGACAAACTCCATGCCGGCAAGTTCTGCCATGCGCGCAACGTCTTCCTTTTCGACTCCATATGCGTTGTTGGGATTAAGGTCCATCGTTTGCTCCTTTCGGATTGTCTACTGTTTTGTATCGTATCAAGTGATGGAGACCGCGGAATTTCCATTTCGCTGTACGGCAGGTCAGAGCGCTTACCGCTTTTCAAGCTCACCCACAAAGACGGGTCAAAGTGCCTCCGCAGGCTTAGGCTCGGGTGAATACAGTTCTCCCTGGGGGTTTACGCCGATGGGGTCTGAGCAACAATCGAGCCATTCTTCGGATGCTAAATCGCTGATGGGCTGCTGTTCGCATACGGCACTGAAATTGATGCGTATGGCATCAATTTCAAGTTCGGGTGCTGCCGGCACCGCATCGATAAAGTAACGCCAGCGTTCGTCGTCCAAAAGATGCAGCAGCGTAATTTGTGTCTTTCCGTGGTATTCGTACGCATCGAGCACTAAAAAACGAGACTCCGACGGGGTCGCACAGTGTCCTCGATCGCCGTCTTGCTCCAATTCGGTTAGATCGATGATGCGGTTCAACAGGATGAGAAGACGATGCGATGTGCTCATGCCGCCAATGTGGGACGATATATCAGCGGGGTTCTTGCTGCGAAAGATTGTGCCGGGCTTGTAGAGCGCGGCGACCTGAGGTGAAAGATCGGTGTCTCGTACATAGGTATTCAGCCCGGACAGCATGTAATCGAGGGCACTTTTATAATCCTTCGCACTGGCGCTGTCCTTAGGCGTGCCTGTTTGGCCGCAATCGTTCATGGTCGCCTTCCGTATTGTTGCCGCGGAGAAGATTGCGGCATGGCTGCTCTTTATCGGCGAGCATATCAATCCGTGTGGACATCTTTTTGATTATCACGGCGGCTTGCGCCATTCGGCAAAGGTTCTCATCAACCGCGCCGCCACGGGACTCTTGAAGTGGTGGATGTTTCCAACGCGATTCTTGGCAAACCACTGCCCGCCGTCAGTACGATCGACAGCTCGGATCTTATCCTCGAGAAAGGTGGCTTACAGGAAGGCTGGCACGGCGTGCTGGCGCTGGGCAGCGAGGTTTCGGATATCGCTCCAGGGGATGCACTCACAATTGACTAATGTGACAAAGTGACAGTCCCTTTGTCACATTATCGGCGGTATGCGCGGGATGGTACGTCACGCGATGTGCCGTCCTGCTCGTTTTTTGGCGCGCTTCGTTACATTCCTCACTTGCGCCGGTAAAAAATGGGGATAGAGTAGGACAAACGCGTCGAATACGAACGGCGGGGGAGAGCGGGCAAGGTGCCTGCGCAGGAGAGGTTGCCGTCCATGCTGGAGCTCAAAGGAATTTGCAAAAGGTACGTTACGCAGTCGTTTACGCAGGTGGCGCTCGACAGCGTGAGCCTGTCTTTTCGGGATAACGAGTTCGTGGCCATTCTGGGGCCCTCGGGTTCGGGTAAGACCACGATGCTCAACGTTATCGGCGGACTCGACCACTTTGACTCGGGTGACCTGCTGATCGACGGTATTTCGACCAAGGACTTTCACGATCGCGATTGGGATGCCTATCGCAACAACCGCATCGGCTTTGTGTTCCAAAGCTATAACCTCATTCCACATCAGACCATTTTGGAAAACGTGGAGCTGGCGCTTGCGCTCACGGGCGTGGGGCACGCCGAGCGCCGCCAGCGTGCGCGCAAGGCGCTCGAGGCCGTTGGTCTGGGCGAGCACGTGAACAAGCGCCCGAGTCAGCTTTCGGGTGGACAGATGCAGCGCGTGGCCATCGCCCGCGCCCTGATTAATGATCCCGAGATTGTGCTGGCAGACGAGCCGACCGGCGCCTTGGATTCCACAACGTCCGTGCAGGTCATGGACTTGCTCAAGGACGTCGCGCGCGACCGTCTGGTTATCATGGTCACGCATAATCCCGATCTGGCGTACGAGTACGCCACGCGCATCGTCAACCTGGCGGACGGCAAGATTACCGACGATTCTGATCCTTTCGATGTCGCTGACGCCACGCGCCGCGAGGCCAAGCCTACGCGCAAAACCTCGATGAGCTTTGTGACGGCGCTGGGGCTTTCTGCCCGAAACCTTATGACCAAGAAGGGCCGTACGGCCATGACGGCCTTTGCGGGCTCGATTGGCATTATTGGCATCGCGGCGATTTTGGCGCTGTCCAATGGCGTAAACGGCTACATCAAAAAGGTCGAGGAGGATACGCTTTCGAGCTACCCGTTTACCATTTCCAAGCAGGATTACGACCTGTCGTCCATGATGGGCGAACAGGGGGCCACGGATGACGATACGTCCAAGAACGAGGGTTCGTCCGACGACGGCACCGACGGCAAGGCTCAGGGAACCAAAAAGATTCCCGTGGTCACGGCCGTAAAGGATATGTTCGCAAGTGTTAAGTCCAACGATATGACGAGCTTTAAGGCATGGCTTGACGGCGGCGGCGACGGTATCGACAAAGAGGTCAACGCCATCCAGTACGGTTACGGCGTGACGCCGGTTGTCTATCGTGCCGGCAAGGGCGATGAGAAGCCTGTCCGGCTGGTGCCCAACGCTATGACCGAGGCCATGAGCGGTGGTGCGAGCTCGGCGGCAACGGTGAGCATGGACTCCATGGGAACCTCGGTCTTTAACGAGATGATCGACGATCAGAGTCTGCTCGACAGCCAGTACGATGTCGTCGCCGGCCATTGGCCTACGTCTGCTCACGAAGCCGTAATGGTGCTTTCGAGCCGTGGAACGGTGGGCGACTATACGCTTTACAGCATCGGTGCGCTGGATATCGATGAGCTCAACGACCTGGTGAACAGTGCCATGGCCGCCGACGGTAAGATTGAGACGCCTGAGAGCGGCGCCGACTTTACTTACGACGATGCGCTGTCCACGACGTTTAAGGTGTTGTCGCCGGCCGATGCTTATCGCAAAAACGAAGAGACCGGCATGTGGACTGACATGTCTGGCGACGCCGACTTTATGACGGCCAAGGTTGCCGACGGTATTGACGTGCACATTGTGGGCGTGGTGCGACCTAACGAGACGGCCAATGCGAGCGCGTTATCTCCGGGCATTGCCTATACGCATGCGTTGACTCGCCAGCTTATGGAGCGCGCCGCCAATTCGCAGATCGTGCAAGAGCAACTTGCCCACCCCGAGACGGATGTCTTTACGGGCAAAACTTTCGACGAACTGCAAGGCGAGGCCAAGCAAGGCGTGGATCTGGGCAGTATGTTCAGCGTGGACGAGGCGGCGCTCAAGAGCGCGTTCTCGTTCGATGCGTCTGCACTCTCGGGTGCTGCCGGTGGCATGGATCTTTCGGGCATCGATTTGTCGGGCCTGGATATTGATCTTTCGGGCGTTGGCAAAGACATCGACTTAAGCGACATCATGGCCAAAGCGCCGACCCCCGATTTCTCGGGCATCTTTGACGGTCTGGAGCTCACGCCCGAGCAAATGCAACAGGTGGGAACGCTTGCCAACCAACTATTTGAGGGCTTTTTACAGTCTGATCAGTTTAGGGCGCTGTCACCCGAAGATCTCAAAGACGCGTCAAAGCTTGCTGCCGCATTCTCGGCGTATCTCGAGAACGATGTTGTGGCGCAGCAGTGCCTGGCACAGCTCAAGGCGCTCGGCGGCGATGCCCTGGCCGAGCGCCTGCAACAGGCGATGACCGACTATGTCCAAAATCAGTTGGCTCCGTATCTGCAGCAGGCTATGGATCAGGTGATGAAGGCGATCAGCGAGCAGGTGGCAACGACCGTGTCGACCCAGCTCAAGGCCGGCGCGGCAGGGCTCATGGACCAGATGGTGACGCAGATGTCTTCGAGTTTTGCCAACCTGGCGAGCGCCATGCGCGTGGATGCGAGCGCCTTTGCTCGTGCCATCCACTTCAACATGGACGCCGAGGACCTGAGCTCGCTCATGATGAGCTATGCCAAGGCGTCGAAGCTCACCTACGACAACAATCTGACCACGTTGGGCTACGCGGATGAAGTGGATCCCATCTCGGTCAAGATTTTCCCGCGCGACTTTGAGGCCAAGGAGCGCGTACTCGACCATATCGATGCGTACAACAAGCAGGTCAAAGCCGCCGGCCACGACGAGCAGGCAATCTCGTACACCGACTACATGGGCATCATCATGGGCTCGGTGACTGATATCGTGAATACCATCAGCTTGGTGCTCATCGCGTTCGTGAGCATCAGCCTGGTCGTGAGCTCCATCATGATCGGCATCATCACCTACATCAGCGTGCTGGAGCGCAAAAAGGAGATTGGCATCCTGCGCGCGATCGGCGCGTCGAAGCGCAACGTGGCAAACGTGTTCAACGCCGAGACCTTTATCGAGGGCCTCATCGCCGGTGTCTTTGCCATTGTCGTTGTGGTGGCCGTGAGTTTTCCGGTTAATGCCTGGGCGCTTGCTGCCAAACAGGTACCCAATCTGATGAGCCTGCCCGTGCAGGATGCGCTGGCGCTCATTGCAATTTCGGTGCTGCTGACGGTCGTTGCCGGCCTGCTGCCGGCCCGCAGCGCATCCAAAAAAGACCCCGTGGAAGCCCTGCGCTCCGAATAATGTGACAAAGGGACTGTCCCTTTGTCACATTGAGTGACATGTAAATCGAGGTCTAATACTTTTCCCGAGAAGTGAACGAGTCAAAATGGACCCCCGAAGCATCGACACTTTTGAGATGCAATTTCCTGCGGTTTTGCCAGCCAAATCCTGCGGGTTTGGCGTCTAAAAATGTCGATGCTTCGGGGGTCCAAATACAGCCGTTCACTTCTCGGGAAAAGTATTAGACCTTGAGATATAGACGGCGTTTGCGAGCGTCAATTAGAGCGTAAGTTGCTAGTCCTCCTTTGCGGAGAGCATGAGGCTAATTTCCGGATGGGTGTACTTGTCGAACTCTTCTTTGGGCTCGGTGTCAAAGGTGTAGTACGACTTGATAGATTCGTCCTCCGTCTTGATGCTGATTTCTTCATATAGGGATCCGGCTAAAAATGCCTGTTTAAATTTATCCGACAGGCTGCATGGCGTGAGGAGGCCCGGTGTGGCAACGGAAATGTCCAACCCGTTGACCGGGGGGCGCATAGTGTCGCGATATCCTGCTCGCTGCAGGCGAGGTTGTATGCAAGGCTTGCCTCGGGGTCGATCTGACTGGTGTAATCGACGTCCGTGAGCATGCCATCTGCATCGAAAGAAAGGTAGACATAGGCTGCTTGAGCGCCGAGGTCATTATCACGCAGATAGCCGATAATGCGGTAGCCGTAGTCGTGATACGACTCGTATGGGTCGTCTGCCGCGACGCGTTTGCACACGGGTTCCAAGGCATCTTGCGCGGCGAGCACGCCGGCGACATCCGCGGAGCGGTCTTTGTTGATTTGGGCTACCGCAAGTCTGCTCTGCAGCTCCTTCCACTGTTTGCCCTGCATTCCAAAGCGCGGCGCAAGAGCGCAATAGCAAAAGATGACGAGTTCGATTGCGGTGAGTGCAATGGCGGTATATATGCCCGCGGGTTGGAATTCCTTTTGGTGGAACGCGATATCGTTGATCATTTGGAGCGGCAACATCAACAGGCATGCTACGAACGACATGACGAGTGCGGTCGTTGCGATCTTGGGGTACGTGCAGTACCGCTGGATGCGTTTCTTTTCTTGTTCGGTGAGCTGCTGCATGGGGCCTCGACTCTCATCGTTTTTCGGGGGCGATGCGCACACGCTCTTGAGTATAGATGAGTGGAGGGTGTCTGTTGTTCAGACATGGCGGTCAACAGCTTGCTTTTGGTGATCGATTGATCGCGAACGCCCTCTTTTGGACAAGGAAAAAGTGGCGAGTGAGGGAGCTGCTGTGGGGCGGCCCTGCTTGCTGTTTGTGGGCGCCATTCACCTTCGTTGCACAGGGATGGTCGGAGGGCTGGTTGACATCAAGTAGCCGTCTCCGCCTTGTGGGCCGCCACGGGGACAAGGCATAATGCATGTGACAAAGGGGCGGTTCCTTTGCCGCATTGATTTGAGAGTAGATGTTGATGATTCTATCGTTGGCCCCCATGGAGGGGATTACCGGGCATGTGTTCCGTCGCGTGCATGCGGAGTGCTTCGGTGCGCTCGACTGCTATTACACGCCGTTTTTGCCGCCGCCGCGGGTGGGCAACCGCTTTGGCGGCAAGGCGTTTAAGGAAATCGATCCGGCTAACAACCAAGGGCTTAACGTGGTGCCTCAGCTGGTGTCCAAGAACGCGGATGAGTTTGTGTGGGCGGCGCGCGTGCTCGCCGACATGGGCTACCGCGAGGTTAATCTCAACCTTGGCTGCCCCTCGGGTACGGTTGTTGCCAAGGGTAAAGGATCGGGCTTCTTGCGCAACCTCGATGGGCTCGAGGTGTTCTTGCTTGATGTGTGCGAGCGATCGCCCTTGCCGGTGTCGGTAAAAACCAGGCTGGGGCTGGAGAGCGACGACGAATACGAGCGCGTGCTCGACCTGTACTGTCGCATGCCGCTGGCAGAGTTGATCGTGCATCCGCGCGTACAGAAGGATCGCTATACGGGCTCGCCGCGCAAAGAGTTTTATGGCGAGACGCTGGAACGTGCGCCGTTCCCGGTCGCCTACAACGGCGATATTTTTGATCTTGAGGACATGGAGGCGCTGGTGGAGGCCTATCCCGGTACACGCCATGTGATGCTGGGGCGTGGCTTGCTTGCGAACCCCGCGCTGGCTCGCATGGTCAAGGGCGGCCCTGCTGCCACGGCAGCCGAACTGCAGCGCTTCCACGACACGCTGTTTGCGGCATATGCAGAAGAGATTGGCGGCAACGCGGTCTTTCGCATGAAGGAGTGGTGGTTCTACGCTAAATGCGCCTTCGCCGATCCTGCTACCGTTCACAAGCTCGTACGCAAGACTAAAAAGGTCGACGAATACCGCGCCGCCGTCGATCGCGTCTTTCGCGAGCAGCCACTTGCGCCTACCGCTCGTTTCCACGGATAACTGATCTGTAGGGGGACGAGGGAAGCAAATCGTCTTGTTGGTGCCAACTCCCAGAGGCTTGGGACTGGCACCAAAAGTTGTGCAAGAAACTTGCCAAAATGTGATGATGCTATGACTATTTAAAATTATTACAATGTGATAACACTTGAGCTATAAACCTAAAGCGTATTTTGCTTATGCCATAAGAATAGCGATGTAAGATAGTTGTGCCGGCATTCTGCCGGGCTCGATACGAAAGGAAAAGCATTCCATGAAAAAACGCTCCCATGCCGTTCTTGCGGTAACAGCAGGGCTTATGACATCCCTCTGCTTTCTTGCGCCTCAGGCTTTTGCGGATGACGGTTTTGCTTCTGTTTCCGAGCCTGCCGTTGAAGCGTCTTCGGTGAGCACGGTTGCCAAGCCCCAAGTCGATGCCGCGTCTGCGAACGAATCTGGCACGCCTGTCGCCTCTTCTGTCGAATCTGCTGCGACCACTCCCTCCTCGGCTCCTGTTGCCGCAAGTGCTTCTGCGGGCGCAAGGAACGGTGCTTCTGTCGCAGAGTTTAACGGGCACCAGTACGAGACCTTTGATGAAGCGCTTGATGACGCCAAGGGAACTCACGGCGCGATCATCAAGCTCCTTGCCGATGCCGAGACTTCGGGCCTTGAATTGAAAGAGGACCTCACCATCGACGGCGATGGCCACGCGCTGAAGTTCACCAAGGGCATTGCCCTTTGGGGCCACGCGCTTGTGCTCAAGAACGTCAATGCAAGCATGGCCGGCGTTGGCTCCACTCCGTATGCCGAGTGGAATTGGATGTCTGTGAGCGCAAGCAAGGGCGCTTCCCTTACGCTCGACGGCGCTACGCTCACCATGGACGGTGCGGGAACCGCTGACAACACGCATGCCATTTATTTCGGCAGCAACAACAAGCTTAACCTGAAGAATGGCTCCAACCTAACCATTGCGAACTACAAGCAGGACGCTCTTGAGTGGGATGGTGGTGACGGTGGCTACAACGTGAATATTGAAGGTGGTTCCACCTATATCTCCGACCGCAACCGCTCCGGCTTTACGGGCACGTTCTATGCCACTATCGATTCGTCGACGGTCAAGGTTCTTAACAGCAAGGGCAACGGCTCGAACGGCACGTACTACACTATCAAGAACGGCTCTGACGTTACGTTCGAGAACAGCGGCGCCTGGGGTATTTCCGCCTGGCGCATCGATATGAGCAACGGTTCGAAGCTCCACGCGAACAACAACGGATATAGTGGCATCTGGACTCGCGTGCTTAACGTTGATTCTTCTTGCCTGGTTGACGTCGAGGGAAACGGTACAAAGGGATTCGCCGCGAATACCAACGGCGGCATTTTCTTCCAGGGCAACGGCAAATACGCAAGCGTGATTGAGAAGGGCGCGAACGTCACCGTTACGAACAACGCTGGTTCCGGTATCTACACTGCTCAAAAGGCCTGCAACCTGATCATCGGCTCCGCGACCATTACCAATAACGGCACTGGCGCCTGCAACAAGGACGGCATTGGCGCCGACATGGGTGGCGGCGTCTATAACGTGGGCACTATGAAGCTCGATCCGTCGGTTGTTATCTACAACAACCACGCCGCGAACGCCGGCGATGACATCTACAGCACCGGTGCTGGCGTCACTGAGTTTGGCAATGTTGGCGCTGACTGGATCCTTGATGACTGCGATCACACGATCGACGGCTGGTACGTTGACGGGAAGGACTCTCGCTGGTCCGCCCATGGCGAGGACAAATATGTAGAGGCTGCTCAACCTGGTACTTACGAGGCAAAAGAAGCCCCTGTTGCATTCAAGGCTGCCCATGGCCTGGTGAGCGTCGATTACCAGTATGTCGGCGAAGCCCCCGAGAAGGCAAAGTTGCCCGATGCCGATAAGGGCCTTGAGGTTGGTTCTGCGTATGCCGCCAAGGAGCAGAAGGCTGTCGATGGTTGGACGTTCGATGGTTGGTATACCGACGAGGGCTGCACGGTCCTGTGGAACGACGGCGATTCGCTGATGGGTTCGATGACGCTCTACGGTAAGTGGACGAAGAAGCCCGTTCAGCCGATTGATAAATCCAAGACGGAGAGTGCCAAGAAGACCAAGAGCACCAAGTCACTCCCTTCGACCGGTGATAAAAGCAGCGCCGTGATGACTGCCGCCCTCGCCGGTGTTGGCACTGCGGTGCTCGGCTTTGGCGAGGCGATTCGTCGCAGGGCCAATTCCAATAGGTAGTTGATGGTTGGCAGGTCACGCTGACGGTGGGCTACATCGCTAAGCGCATTTGTTCAATTTAGGGCGTGGGTGGCTAGAGCGAGCCACCCACGCCTTTTCGTTTGACCCCTCAGGGCGGAGAAAAACGGATCACCTGTGCCGGGCTCATGCAAAAAAGCTGTACACCAGCATCCAAAGATGTCGAAAAGTGTCGACTTTGGATGCTGGTGTACATGTTTGTGCCGTATGGGTTGGGGTGGACCGGTTGCAATGTGCGTGCTAGAGCAGGTTCTCCTGTACCCATGCGATGATGTCGCTCGATTCGTAGAGTGGTTTGCCGTCGATGAACAGACAGGGAACCTGGCGTTTTCCGCCGACGGCGATGAGCGTCTGCTCGGCTTCGGTATCGGTCGAGATATTGCGCTCGGGAACGGTCACGCTGTTATCCGCCAAAAAGCGCTTGACCTTCATGCAATACGGGCAGCCAGTCATAACGTACAGCGTGAGCTCATGATTAGTAGCCATAGGTCTCCAATCGGTTGAGGTTTTGATTGAAATACCCAAAGCCGCCGCGGTCTATGCATGAGCTGACGACGACTCGATGGCCTGTACCAGAAACGCGGTGGCTCCGGTGCCGCAGGGCTTGTCGTAGTAGTCGATAAAGCGCTGGTCAGCAAGATAGCCGTGGGCGAGGCCCAGGTATGCTTCGTCTTGGGGCTTGTGCCCCCAGTTAAGGCCAATCCATCGACGGTGCATCGCGACAAGTTTGCGGGCCTCGCTTCCATCCGCATCGCCGTCGCCCATGGCAATCGAAAGCTGACCCAGAATAGCGCGTTCAAGTTCCTTCATGTCGTTCCATGTCTCGGGGTCCATGTCCAGCAGTGCTTCGTTTGCTGCGTCGATCGCCTCGTCGCCATAGCGCGCCCGCGCCTCGGCACCGTAGCGCTCCTCGTTTTCCTGCACGGAGCGCCAGCGCTCCAGTTGCGGCAGGACGGCGCCCATGAGCGAGACGGCTTCGTCGAGCGACATGCCGGTGTTTTGCGCCAGCCGCGGGGCACAATCCTCGATCATCGCCTCCATGGTGGTGTCGTAGGTGTACTTGCCGTGGTCGTAGCACCACTTGCAGTAATGGTCGGTTGTGGCGCCCACAGCATCGGTGCCGCAGTCGTCGGGTGTGAGTATCATGCCGCAGCTCTGGCAATAGTGCTCGGGCATTTCGAGCAGGTGGGACAGCGGTTCTCCGGTTACGGCGGCAATGAGCTTCATCATGTCGATGCCCGGGGTGACTTCGCCGCGTTCCCAACGGCTGACGGCTTGGCGTGTGACGAAGAGCTTGGCGGCGAGCTGCTCTTGGGTAAGGTGATGGGCGCGGCGAATGGCAATGAGCTTTTCTGCAAAGGCCATAGCGACTCCTTTCTGCTGGTTGATGGCTTAAGCATACGCGGCGGCCGGCGCCCTTCCAAGCAACCGTTGGTTGCACGAAGGGAGACCGCGGCGAAGAATTGCGCGCCGCACCCCACACCTCCATGCCGTACAATGACCGGCATGGAACCTATCGCACACATACATACCGACCTGCCGCAGAAGTTCGGCATTCCGCGCAACAGCTTTTTGGCGCCCCACCTGCAGGGACGCATCGTCTTTGAGCCGGAATTTGCCTCCAACGCAGCAGTTGAGGGTCTGGACTCCTTCTCTCACCTATGGCTGCTGTGGCGCTTCGAAAACGGAACGCCCGGCGGCACGGCTAAGGATATAGCTGCCGATGCCAAGACGCAGGACAGGTCCGGCACCAACGTCAAGTGGTCGAAGACTGTGCGCCCGCCGCGTCTGGGCGGAGCCGAACGCGTGGGCGTGTTTGCCACGCGGAGTCCGTTTCGCCCCAATCCCATCGGTCTTACCTGCGTCAAGCTCAGCCGCGTTGAGCGCACCGACGACGGCCCCATCATCCATGTACTGGGGGCCGACCTGCGTGACGGCACGCCCATCTACGACATTAAGCCCTACATCCCGTTTGCGGACTGCCACCCGGATGCGACCGGCGGCTGGATTGAGGGTGCACCGTGGCAAGAGCTCGATGTTGAGTTCCCGCAAGCGCTTCAAGACATGGTCCCGCCCGCAAAGCTCCCCGGCCTGGTCGAGGTTCTTCGCCAAGATCCGCGCCGCGCGGGCAGCAAACACGAGCCAAACCGCGTTTACCACTTGGCTTACGCCGGACTCGACATATCGTTTACGGTTGACGGGGCCAGGTTGACGGTAACCGCAATCAACGACGCGCGAGACTAGCCAGCCATTCGTCCGCACCCGTCAAATTAAGCGCCAAACCCCATGCCAAAATCGCCTACGCTGGTGGACAATAACGCCTACCGAATCATTCCGCTCTGCACGGGGGCTCAGCATGAAATACGACTTCACTTCAATCATCGACCGCCACGGCATGGACTCCATCGCCGTTGACTCTTGGGGTGAGATCCCCGGTATGGCTCCGAACGCACCCGACGAGGGCTTCGACCGCATTCCCATGTGGGTGGCGGACATGAACTTCGCCACGGTGCCTACAGTCCAGGAGCACATCATTCAGCGCGCCCAGCACCCCATGTTTGGTTACTTCAATCCGCGTTCCGAGTACTTCGACCGCATCATCGAATGGCAGAGCCGCCGTAATGGCGTCGAGGGCCTGGCGCCTGAGCATATCGGCTACGAAAACGGCGTGCTGGGCGGTGTCGTGTCGACGCTGCGCGCGTATGTCCAGCCGGGCGATGCGGTGTTGGTCCACAGCCCCACCTACATCGGCTTCACCAAGTCCATCGAGGCCGCGGGCTATCGCATTGTCCACAGCCCGCTTCAGCTCGACGACCAGAGCGTGTGGCGCATGGACTTTGAGGACATGGAGCGCAAACTCGCCCAAAACCACATCCATGCCGCAGTGTTCTGCTCGCCGCACAATCCCTGCGGCCGCGTATGGGAGCGCGACGAGATCGAGCGCGCCATGGACATTTATCGCGAGCACGATTGCGTGGTGATCTCGGACGAGATTTGGTCCGATATCATTCTGCCGGGACACAAGCACATCCCGACGCAGTCGGTGAGCGAGGATGCCCGCATGCGCACGGTTGCCCTCTATGCGCCGAGCAAGACGTTTAACCTGGCGGGTCTGGTCGGCAGCTACCACATTGTCTACAACGAGACACTGCGCGACCGCATGTGCGCTGTGTCTAACAAGACCCATTACAACGAGATGAATGTCCTTTCGATGCATGCGCTTATCGGTGCCTACCAACCGCAGGGGTACGAGTGGGTGGACGAACTCAACCAGGTGCTTGCCGACAATATCGAGTACTTCTGCGATTACGTGGACGAGCATTTTGAGGGCGTGTCCTATTCGCGTCCGCAGGGCACGTACATGGTGTTTCTGGACTTCACCGAGTGGTGCCGCGAGCATGGCCGCGATATTCAGTGGTTGCTCGACGAGGGGGCACGCGTGGGCGTGGGGTATCAGGATGGACGTCCGTTCCATGGCCCCTGCCACATTCGCGTGAATCTGGCGCTGCCGCTTTCGCGCGTAAGGGAAGCGTGCGACCGCCTAGACCGTTACGTTTTTGGGGTATAGGGGTCGCACGATTCGGGTACTGCGGCTTGCGCCCGTGTCGTCAACGTGCGTGGGCGCATAGGGCGCAGAGGGTTGCGAGCGCGTTCTCCACGTTTGCTACTTTTCTTGAATTTGCTTGCCGCAAAGGTGTTCAACCGTAATTTCATACAGCTGGACGCCCCTGATACTTTGCTTGATCTCCTCTTCGACCTCTTCGACAGAAGGATAGTACTTGAGGGCAAACTGTCGGACTTTGTCTTCGACAAACGCCGGGTCATCGTTCACGAGGCGGCAACGGCCAAAAACCACGGTGCTTTGAACATAGGGTGCCCAGTCGTCGTCTTTGTACCAATCGTTGCCATAGACGGTAAAGCAGACTTTGTCGCTGCGTTTGAGTGCATCGACCTTATGCCCCGCCTTGGCTCCATGAAAGTAAATTTTGTCGTGCTCGGGGTCAAAGTAGTAGTTAACGGGAATGGCGTAAGGATAGCCGTCGTCTCCGTTGACGGCAAAAATGCCGCGTTTGCAATTAACAAGCAGCTCTCGTGCCTCTTGATCGGTGATAGCACGCTTCTTTCTACGAAGAGGTCTAAACATCGTGGGTTTCCTTTCTTTCCGCGTGTTGCGTGCACGGCGGTGGGTGGTATGTCTATATCAAGATACTAGTTCAGGCTGCGAGGCCGACGGGAACATCCTATTTGTCGCAGATTGAAACGCACTTTTTTGTTGTGGAAGGATTGTCCCTCACAACTCGTCGTCTAGGGGCATTCTCGATGGCTGGTTCCGTTTGCGGGGGAGGCGTGGGACAATACCGACCAAAAGCGATTGCTTGTCCTGAAAAAGGGGGTCTCGATGAAAAAGCTGAGGACGCTGGCCGATGTGTTGCGTCAAGCCGGTTTCGTGCGCATCACGGGCCTTTTTCTCGTCTTTTATCTTCTGTGTTCAATGGCTGTTTGGCTCTCTGAGCCAACAACTCTTACGGTTGGCGATGGCCTTTGGTTTAGCTTTGAGACCGTATCGACGATCGGCTTTGGCGACATTCCGGCCGAAACGCCGGTCGCCCGTGTCATCACGGTCATCCTGAGCGTTATCAGCATTTTTTACATTGCCATGCTCACGGGCGTGGCGGTGAGCTACTGCAATATGCTCATCAAGATGCATCAAAAGGACACTATGGCGCGCTTTATGGATGATCTTGAGCATTTGGAAGAGCTCGATCGTGACGAGCTCGCCGATCTGTCGCGCCGCGTGCGCGAATATCGCCGGCGCCAGCGCTAAAACGGGCGCCGCGCGTCACGATGAGGGGGACTGAATTTGAATATCACCGTGTATCTGGGTGCCAGTATCGGCAATGACCCGGCGTTTCTGCCTGCGGTGCAGGAGCTGGGCAACTGGATTGGCGCCAACGGGCACGCGCTCGTGTACGGCGGATCCAAATCGGGCCTGATGGGCGCGCTCGCCGATAGCGTGCTTAATGCCGGCGGGCACGTGACGGGTGTGGAGCCGAGCTTTTTTATCGAGGCCGAGTTTCAACATGACGGTATCGACGACCTCATCGTGACGAGCGATATGGCGGAGCGTAAGGCAAAGATGATCGAGCTCGGCGATGCGTTCATTGCCTTTCCCGGTGGGACGGGCACGCTCGAGGAGATTGCCGAGGTTATGTCCGCGGTGTCGTTGGGGCACCTGAGTGCTCCGTGCATCCTGTATAACCTGGACGGTTACTACAACGACCTCAAGGCGCTGCTCGGACACATGATTGATAAGGGTTTATCAAGCCCACGGCGCCAGCAAGGCATTTACTTTGCCGAGGATCTGTACGAAATCGCATCAATTATCAACGGATAAGCCTTGAGCCTGTCCCGCTGGTCCCCGGTGGCTCCGTTTGCAGCGCAGACGGTTGGCTTGTCTGGGCCACACTCGCTCTACAATAAAACGTATCTATGTCGACTTTGACCGCGGGAGGACCCGATGGATAAGCTCGCTA
Source organism: Collinsella sp. SGI.095 (assembly GCF_050314535.1). Lineage (NCBI taxonomy): Bacteria > Bacillati > Actinomycetota > Coriobacteriia > Coriobacteriales > Coriobacteriaceae > Collinsella > Collinsella sp. SGI.095. Next base: position 22,728 of record NZ_JBNPNG010000011.1, on the reverse strand, counting down.
AACCCACAAACCGCGCGCTGTTTTTAGTTAGCGTTGCCGTGACCGGTGCGTTCGCAGGTGCCGCGGTCTGGCTGTTCTTTTTTGTGATGGAGCACGGCATCGACTATCTATGGACCGAGATTCCGCATGCACTGGGCGTCGCTTCGCCCGAGCTCGCCAGCGGCCCGTTTGGCTTTCTGCCGTACCCGTTTTTTGTCTGCCTGCTGGGCGGCCTGTTAATCGGTCTGTACGAAAAGATGACAGACACCAAGACCGATAACCTCAATCAGGTGATGGCTAAGGTCAAGCAAGATGGGCGCTACCCGTACGACAATCTGGGCAAGCTTTCGCTTGCGGCATTGCTGCCGCTGCTGTTTGGCGGAAGTATTGGACCGGAGGCCGGCCTGACCGGCGTTATCGCGGGCCTGTGCAGCTGGGTCGGCGACCGCATGCGTCGCTTTGGCGCCGAGTTTAGGGAGCTCACGCTGCTAGGTACCCAGGCTGCCCTGACGGCGCTCTTTACCGCGCCTGTCTTTGGCTTTGTGGCGCCGCTCGCCGGTGGCGCCGACGGCCAGGGCGAAGATGCCGACGATGAGTCCGCGTCCGACGAGATCACCATCAAGCTGCCCAAGGCGCAAAAGACCGTGGTCTATGGCATTGCGATTGCCGGCGGTCTGGGCACTTACCTGTTGCTTGGCCAGCTCATGGGCGGCGGCATGGGCATGCCCAGGTTCGAGTCCGCCGAGGTGGGCAACCTGGAGCTTGCCTGGCTCATTCCGCTGGCGTTGCTCGGCACCGTTTGCGGTTGGCTGTACTTTGTCTCCGAGCATGCAAGCGAGGCGCTGTCCCATGCAATAGGGGAGCGTCCTGTCGTCAAGGCCATGCTGGCCGGCCTGGCGCTCGCCATCTGTGGCACGCTCCTGCCCTACACCATGTTTGCCGGCGAGACGCAAGCCGATGTGCTCATGGAAACCTATCTGACCATTCCCGCCGGCATGCTTATCGCGACCGGTCTTGTCAAGGCCATGCTGACCCCTGCCCTCATCAATATGGGCTGGCGTGGCGGTCACTTCTTCCCGGTTATCTTCTCGGGCGTAAGCCTGGGCTATGGCCTTGCCATCCTCACCGGCGCCGATCCGGTCTTTTGCGTCGCCGTCTGCACGGCATCGACGATGGGCGCCGTCATGCGCCAACCCGTTATGGTCGTGGGCCTGCTGCTCATGTGCTTCCCGCTCAAGGGCATCGTCTGCATGATCATCGCCGCAGCCATCGCCGCCGGCATTCCGCTGCCCAAGCCGCTGCGCAAGTAGCATATTGCGCTTTGCGTTTGTTCAGAACTCGTTTTGAAGAAGCCGCGCGAGGCCATTTGTTTACGGCCTCGCGCGGCTAATGTTTAGAGCTTCCTCAGCACAATGGCGATGGTGTTGAGGTATTCGAGCGCACCGGCTTCAACGGCAGCGCGGTCGCCTGCTGCGTACTCGTTGTCGCAGGCGAGCCAGTCTTTCCATGCTTCGTCCGTGCAGAGCATAGGCTGCATCGAGACAATCTCGACGCCGGGGGTCGGCTCGATCATGGCGCGCCACCAGGCTATGTCGTGCATATAGTCGAGCTGCTCGGGTGTCCAGGATTTGAGCAGGCAAACGGGCAGGTTGTCGTGGCAGTCGTAAACCATGCCGGGGATGCTTAAGTAGAGCATCCCGCCTTGCTTTACGTAGGGGAGTAGGCGCTCACCCAGATAGTGTGGGTCACGGCCGTAGTAGTTGTACGAGTCGATACTTACGACCGCATCAAAATAGTCGTGCTCAAACGGCAGCCCCTGCGAGGTGTCTGCCTTAACAGGGTGAATCGTGTCGCGCGAGATACCGAGCGAATCGAAGAACGCACGGTTTTCGACGGGGTCGCTCCACAGATCGACAGCGTAGGTGTCAAACCCGTATTCGCGGGCGAGTAGGGCGCTGGTGATACCGGTGCCCGATCCAAGGTCGCAGACGCGGACGCCGCAGGGGATATGCACATCGCGAAGCAGCTCTTCGCAGAGCTTGAGGGGATTGGGGCCCATAATCTTAGAGCGTACGAGTGTCGCGCCGAAGCTAGTTGCTTTTGGGAAGGATTGAGATTCCTGGGTTTGCATTGTTCTTTCCTATCAGGTGCAAAAATGGCAGATGACGGAGGCGGAACGGCGCAACAAACCACGGCCGTTGGACGGCCGTTTTCGTGGTTCTATGCGATTGACCGTTCCCTAAAGAACAATGACCAAAAAGACATCCCCTTGGATGATCGAGACTGAGCCGAGGCCCGTGATGTTTATATTGTAAAACGTCACGGGCGTGCCGGGATATGCCGTTTGTCACGGATTTGCGAGCGTCTAGATCTCGCTTGGCATCGGCGCTATTTCCAAATCGCGAGCGCGGCGGTGCCCAGGACGATGAAGGCGAGACCGATGGCGCTGCGCCGTGAGAGTTTTTCGTTGAATGCCAGGTGCGCAAATAGTACCGATACGACAATCGATAGTTTGTCGATCTGCACCACGACGCTCACCTGGCCTGTGGCGATGGCGTAGTAGCACAGCAGCCACGATGCGCCAGTCGCAATGCCCGATGCCGCGAGAAATACGAGTTCGTAGCGGTCTACGTGCACGGCTTGGCCCATCTTGCCTTTAGCTGCCACGATTGCCCATGCCATAACCAGTACCACACAGGTACGGATTGCCGTGGCCAGGTTGGACTCGACGCCTTCGATGCCAACCTTGGCAAGGATGGACGTGAGCGCCGCGAACACGGCGGCGCCGAGGGCGTAAGCGAGCCAGGTCCGGTCTTGCTGCCGCTCGGGTCCGGCAAACTGCTTCTTCTCGATCATTAAAAACGTACCGAGGGTGATGACAGCGGTTCCCACGAGCTTAACCGCAAGGTTGCTCGTCTCGCCAAAAAGCACGATGGCGATCAGTGCAGCGAGTACGGTGCTCATCTTGTCGACCGGTACGACCTTATTGACGTCTCCGATGCCCAACGCCTTAAAGTAACAGATCCACGAAGTACCGGTAGCGAGTCCCGAGAGGACGAGAAAGAGCCAAGATCTGGGTTCGATGCTGCCGATGGTTCCAATGGATCCAGAAATGCCCGCCATTGCCCAGGCGAAAACGAGCACCACGCAGGTGCGAATGGCCGTCGCGACATCGGAGTCGGTCTGCTTGATGCCGCATTTGGCCAGGACTGATGTGACGCCGGCAAAGAAAGCCGACACAAATGCTGCTGCGACCCACGACACGGGTGAAATGCCTCCCCAAAGAACGACCGCGCCAGATTTACGGCGCTCGTCCGATGATACCGTCCCGCCATGAAGCTTTGATATCGCTGTGGTGAGACAGGGGCCATAGTTCGAGAGGGCATTTGGTTAAGGCTCGAATCGAAGGTGAATGGTTTTCCGCGAAGTGAACGAGTAAATCTGGACCCCTGGAACATGCACACTTTTTTCGAACAAAATTGCGGGATTCTTAGACAAAAACCGCAGGAATTGAGTCCTTAAAAATGTCGATGCTACAGGGCACTGTTTTTACTCGTTCACTTCTCGGAAAAGTATTCACCTTCGATATGCTGACGGTGTCTTTTTGGTTGCCAAGAACTAGACGGCCTGCTGTGAAGGGCGGTGGTGACGCTATGCTGCCTCGTTTCATTGAAAAAATAAGCGGGGTACCGCCTAAGCTTTTTTAGCCGTCGATTACAGATCGCGTACTCGATAAACCTTGGTGCTGACAGCGCAGCTGATTACACATAGTGCGAGCGCCAGTACTGCAGTTCCTGCGCACAGACAGCCAAGAACGGCGGGATCGGGATTCGCCCCGGCAATCGACATGAGCCAGTTGCTGATGGGGTTGGAGGAGCTCAACGTGGCCATGGCAAGGCATCCGAGCAGGGCAAACAGGCCAACGGATAGGCGCAGCGCCTCCATGTGTCCAAATCGAAAGAACAGCGGCTGCGCCAAAAACACCATCATGAGGGAGATAAGCATCGATGCTGCCGAGACGATTGCGATTTCAAAGACCGTCTGTCCGGTCGAAGGAATGCCCGCGCTGTTGAAGAGCGGGATGGAGGCGATGCTCAAAAGCGTGGCGGCGCACGTCATGACGGCCGAGAAGACAACGATGCTCAGGTAGCGTGCGCAGATGATGTCTTTGCGCGTGAGGGGCAGCGTTGCCCGATAACGCTCCCATCCGTTTTGATTGTCGAAGCCTGCCAGCGAGCTCATGACCATGATGGGTGACATGGCGCTGAGCGCGCAGGCGCCGGCACTCATGCCGGAGTCGCCACCTGACGTGTTGGCGAGGGTCAGCACAACGAATATGAACAGGCCGACGCCCGCTATGCTTGGGACAAGCGTGCGAACGATGGCGAGCTCGGACATAAAGGCGCGTTTCATTTCGAAGCCCCTTTCAGCGTGAGGCGTAGATAATCGTCAATGGTTGCCCGATCGCAGGGAATCTCGGGGAAGGCCTCGAGCGTTTCGCGACGGTTGGGCACGAGCACGTCCACGCTATAAGCGTGGTGGGCGGCACGGGCGCCTTCGACGCAAGCCATAAGCTCGGCGGCCTGCGCTTGGGTACAGTGGGCGATGCCGGCGCGGTCGGTAATGTCCTCGCGCGGCAGGTCAAACACAATCGAGCCGTTATCGATGCAAATGATGCGGTCGGCAGCGCGATCGAGGTCGGACGTAATGTGACTCGAGAGCAGCACGCTGCGCTGGCCGTCGGCGACAAAGGCAAGCAGCTCATCGAGCAGCTCCTCGCGTGCCATGGGATCAAGACCCGCGGTGGCTTCGTCCAAAACGAGCAGCTTGGCCTCGTGGCTGAGCGCGCAGGCAAGCTGCAGCTTCATGCCCATGCCGCGGGAGAGGTCCTTGACCTTCGCCTTGGGATCCAAGCCAAATCGGTCGATGAGGCTGGCGAAGGTGTCGTGGCTCCAGGTGGGGTACGCCGGGCTTACGAGTGCCTCAACTTCGGTCACCTTGAGTGTGGAAGGGAAGGGGCATGTGTCCAGCACGAGGCCGACACGAGTGCGCAGACAACGCTGCGCTTCACCGGGCGCGTCGGCGCCGCAGTGCTGCCCAAACAGGTGCACCTCGCCGGCATCGAGTTTGATAAGCCCGAGCGCGGCGCGAATGGTCGTTGTCTTGCCGGCGCCGTTTGCGCCCACAAAGCCAACAATCTGGCCGGGCTCCACGGCGAGCGTGACATCGCGTAGTGAAAAGCGGTCGCTTACAGCGCGTGAGATGCCTTTGAGTTCAAGCAAGTTTTGCATGGTATAGCCTTTCTTGCAGATGGCTACTGCATGGTTTCGGGGGCTACCAGGTCGAGCATTTCGTGCAGTTTGTCGCGCGTGACGCCCAAGGCTTCGGCTTGGCTCGCCGCTTTCGCAAGCAGGTCTTCGATATGGCATAGCTGGTTTTCGCGCAAGAGCTCCTGGTTGCCCTCGGCGACAAAACAGCCCTTGCCCTGCACGGTGCAGATAAACCCGAGTTGCTCTAGGTCGGCGTAGGCGCGCTTGGTGGTGATGACGCTCACACCCAGGTCGCTCGCGAGTGCACGGATGCTGGGGAGCTTGGCTCCCGCAGCGAGAGTGCCCGATAAGATCTGAGCTTTGACTTGCGAGGTTATCTGCTCGTAGATGGGCTTGTCGCTCGAATTGGATAGGATGATGTCCACAGCGGCTCCTTAGCTGTTGGGCTACACGTGTATATAACCGGTAAGCACAGTATATATACACTATGCACAGTTATGCAAGAGGTAAATAGGGATTGTCCGCTCGTTCATTCATCTCAATCTGTAACATCTGGAACCGATTTGGACGGCTACCTGTTACAGATTGAGATTTTGCTGGTGGGCCCCACCTGGTTGTCTCAATCTGTAACAACTGGAGAAGTTTTTGGCTGCTAGATGTTACAGATCGAGATCTTTCTGGGACGCCCACCTGTTTGTCTAAATCTGTAACAGGTAGAGGTTCAAAAACCGTCTAGATGTTACAGATCGAGACAAACTGCTGCGGAGTGCCGTCATCGACTGCTACACAGGTCCCAACTGATGAATTTGTCCTGATAGGTGCCCTAGAGTGAGATTTCGCGGCTACAATAGTGCGGTTACAACGACGTAATGCACTCAATGCAAGAAAGGATCCGCATGGCAAGCCTGTCGGATGAAATCTCGTCGCGCCGCACATTCGCGATCATCAGCCACCCGGATGCCGGTAAGACCACGCTTACCGAGAAGCTGCTGCTCTATACCGGCAGCATCCAGACCGCCGGCTCGGTCAAGGGCAAGAGCTCGGCCAAGCATGCCGTCTCGGACTGGATGGACATCGAGAAGGAGCGCGGCATTTCCGTCACCTCCTCGGTGCTGCAGTTCACTTACAACGGCGCCTGCGTCAACATCCTCGATACCCCCGGTCACCAGGACTTTTCGGAGGATACCTACCGTACCCTTATGGCCGCTGACGCCGCAGTCATGGTCATCGACGGCGCCAAGGGCGTCGAGGCCCAGACCAAGAAGCTCTTTAAGGTCTGTACGCTGCGCCACATTCCCATCTTCACCTTTGTGAACAAGCTCGACCACGAGGCTCGCGATCCGTTTGAGCTCATGGAAGAGATCGAGAATGTCCTGGGCATCAATACGTATCCCATGAACTGGCCGATCGGCAGCGGCCGCAATTTCCGCGGCGTGTTCGATCGTCAGACCCGTCGCGTCATTGCCTTTGAGGGCGACGGTCACGCCAACGCCACCAAGAAGGTCGCCGAGGTCGAGGCCGAGCTGGGCGATTCTTCCATGGATGAGCTCATCGGCGAGGAGAACCATAAGAACCTGATGGACGACATCGAGCTGCTCGATGGTGCCGGCGACGAGCTCGACTTGGATGCCGTGGCCTGCGGCAAGCTGAGCCCGGCGTTCTTTGGCTCGGCGCTTACCAACTTTGGCGTGGAACCCTTCCTTAAGGAGTTCCTGCGTCTGGCCCCGACACCGCGTGCCTATACCGATACGCTTACCAGTGAACCGGTCGATCCCTGCCGCGACGACTTTAGCGGCTTTGTGTTTAAGATCCAGGCCAACATGGACAAGAATCACCGCGACCGCATCGCCTTTGTGCGCATTTGCTCGGGTAAGTTCGAGCGCGGCATGGATGCCTTCCACGTGCAGGGCAACCGCAAGCTTAAGCTTGCCACGGGTACGTCGATGATGGCCGACGACCGCGCCATCGTGGACGAGGCGTACGCGGGCGATATCGTGGGCCTGTTCGACCCGGGTATCTTTAGCGTCGGCGACACCGTGTGCTCCGGCAAGCGCCATGTGCAGTATCCGCAGATCCCGACGTTTGCCCCCGAGATGTTCGCTCGCATTACGCAGGTCGACACGCTCAAGCGCAAGCAGTTCGTCAAGGGCATGGAGGAGCTTGCCCAGGAGGGCGCCATCCAGATCTTCCGCGAGCTTGGTGCCGGCATGGAGAGCGTCATTGTGGGCGTGGTCGGCGTGCTACAGTTTGAGGTACTCGAGCGCCGCCTCAAGGCCGAGTACCGTGTTGAGGTTCGTCGCCAGCCGCTGCCCTATACGGACATTCGCTGGATCCAGAACGACCCCGACACCATCGATATCCCGGGCCTTTCGCTCACGCGCGACACGCTGCGCGTCGAGGACATGCGCGGTGGCAAGCTGTTGCTGTTTACGAGCCCGTGGAACGTGGATTGGGCAACCGACCACAATCCCGACCTTATCCTGTCGGAGTTTGGCAACGTAGTCTTTTAACGCATCGGCGCGGTGGCCCTGCGGGGCTGCCGCGCTGCCTGCTTGCCTGATGCCGCGTGAGCGGCTATCATGCCCACCGTCGTCTCAAGACCGGGGCGTCCGAGCAGTTCGGGTCCGATATCCTGCTCGTTAAACCTAAAACCAAAGGAGTACATAATGATCAAGAAGGTCATGGAGGACTACAAGGTCCTGTTGCGGAGCATTCCCGCGGCAACGGTTTCGCTGTTTTTCGTGAGCGTTATCATGATGAACCTGCTGGCCAACAAAGAGCTCATCAGCCTGCCGTATCTGGCACTCGATTGCGGCTTTGTGGTGAGCTGGGTCTCGTTTTTGTGCCAGGACATGATCTGCAAGCGCTTTGGCGCCAAGGCATCCATCAAAATCTCTATCCTCGCACTGGCGGTCAACCTTGCCGTGAGCCTGTGCTTTTGGGCATGCTCGCTCACGCCCGGCATGTGGGGCGCCTGCTACGACACGGGCATGATCGAGGTCAACACCGCCCTTAACGCCACCATCGGCGGCACCTGGTACGTGGTGCTGGGCTCTTCGCTGGCAATGTTCGTTTCTGCCGTGGTTAACTCCACGCTCAACCAGTCGCTCGGCCGTATGCTCAAAAAGAATAACTTTGCGAGCTTCGCCTTCCGCTCCTATGTGTCCACGGGTGTTGGCCAGTTTATCGACAACCTGGTCTTTGCCATTGTAGTGAGTCACACGTTCTTTGGTTGGACCTGGGTGCAGGTCCTTATGTGCTCGCTGACCGGCGCTGTTGCCGAGCTGCTGTGCGAGGTCTTCCTGAGCCCCGTGGGCTACAAGGTCGTGCGCGGCTGGGAGCGTGAGAATGTGGGCGCCGAGTACCTTGAGCGCCACGCAACCGCCTAAGGAGCAAGTATGCGGGTTTTGATTACGGGCGCTTCGGGCGGTATCGGAGCCGCGTGCGTGCAGCGCTTTTTGGACGAGGGCCACGAGGTAGTGGGCTTTGATCTGCTGCCGGCGGCGATCGAACACGAGCGCTACCGCCATCTGGTCGTTGATGTACGCGAGCCTGACTCGTTTCCAGGCGATCTTGAACCCCAGGTGATCGTGAACGTTGCGGGCACGCAGGATTCGGCTGACGACATCGCCGCCAACCTGTGTGGCACCATCAACGTGACCGAGTGCTACGCCTTTGTGGGGGAGGGGCTTGCTGCCAAGCCGGCGCCCGCTATCAAATCCGTGGTCAATGTGGGGTCGGCGAGTGGGCATACGGGATCGGAGTTTCCCGCCTATGCCGCCAGCAAGGGCGGCGTTATCGCCTACACCAAGAACCTTGCAAACCGCCTGGCACCGCAGGCCATCGCCAACAGTGTGGACCCGGGTGGCGTTATCACGCCGCTCAACCGTTGCGTGATGGAAGACGAACACCTGTGGAACCAGATTATGGAGCTTACACCGCTTAAACGCTGGGCAACCGCCCAAGAGATCGCCGAGTGGATCTACTTTGTGGGCGTGACCAACCGGTTTATGACCGGGCAGAGCCTGCTCATTGATGGCGGCGAGGCCGGCCGCACACAATTTATTTGGCCCGAATAGGAAACGCGCCCGATGGAAAGCCGTCGGGCGTATTTTTGATGTATCGATTTTTAGCCGAGACAAGTCCAGTTGACGGGGGTCGAGCCGTGCTGTTCGAGTAGCCGATTGGCTGCCGAGAAGGGTCGCGACCCCATAAAAGCGGGGAGTTCTGCCGTGGCACGGTTGGCCGAAAGCGGCGAGGGGTGCGTGGAGGCAAGGCAGAACTTGCCGGTCGTTTTGCCCGCGTCGATTGCGGCGAGCTTGCCCTCAACCATCTGCTGGGCAAAGCGGCCCCATGCCAAAAAGACTACCGGTTGGGGTAGCTGGCAGCAGCGTTCGATAACGTAGTCGGTGAGCGTACTCCAGCCCAGCTTGGCGTGTGAGTTCGCGGCATGCTCGCGCACGGTGAGCGTAGTGTTGAGGAGCAGGACGCCCTGTTGTGCCCATGGCGTCAGATCTCCCGTGGCGGGAATGGGACAACTCAGATCGGCTTTGAGTTCCTTATAGATGTTGCGCAGGCTTGGCGGCAACTTGGTTTGCGTCGCGGGGACCGAAAACGATAACCCCATGGCCTGGTTGGGCCCGTGATAAGGATCTTGGCCCAAGATGACAACTTTGACCTGGTCGGCCGGCGTGTAGGCGAGGGCATTGAGGATGTCGTCTTGTGCCGGGTAGATGGTCTGCTCGGCACGCAAAAGGGCGATGCGCTCGAGCAGCTGGTTCGTAGTGTCACGTACCGGCTGCGGCGCATCGCCCAACCAAGTTGCTATGTTGCGGTCGCGAGTTGCGGTGTTCATGGAGCTCCTTTATGGCAAATGCTATGTTGGCATCTATTGTAAAGGCGCACCGGTTGCCTTTATGCCGCGGCTGCATGAAGAGCGGGGTCTACGAGGCGCGCTCGATGCATTCGCGGCGCATGGCCTGTCGCCGCACGTGACGAGCGAGGTCACCGACGACTACACCATTATGGCGATGGTGGAGGAGGGTCTGGGCGTGAGCATGCTGTATCGCCGTACCGTTGAGGGCATGCGGGCCGATATTCGCGTACGTCCCATCGTGCACGCCCCCTCGCGCGACGTAGTGGCGGCCTGGCGCAGCTGGGACACCATGCCTATCGCCACGAGGCGCTTTATCGACTATATGAGCTCGCATATTGTCAATTAATGACTGGCGTGGCGTTGAGTGCGGTGTTTAGCAGGCTGTCGCTTTGGCTTGGGTGGCGCGATAGGTGCGTGTCGGGTGGCAGAGTAGTACCGCCACGACCATAAAGAACGCCGTGGTGCCCAGGCTGATGGGGTAGACCATCATGATGTTCGCAAAGGTGCGGAAGTGCGGGAACACGCAGAATACCCAATAGAAGCGGATGCCGCAGACGCAGATCATGGTGATAAGGGCGGGTATGAGCGAGATACCAAAGCCGCGCAGGTAGCCGGACATGTTCTCGTAGAACATGCTAAAGGCATACGCAGGGAAGATCGAGCACACGCGGATATAGCCGATCGAGACGATGTTGGGATCGCTGTTGAACAACGACAAGATCTCGCGCCCCAGGCCGACAATAACAATAATCGTGGTGAGCGCGACGATACCGCCTTCGACCAGGCAGACCTTAAGGGTCTTGGTGCAGCGGTCGATCTGACGGGCACCGTGGTTTTGCCCCACAAAGGTGGTGCAAGCCTGGCTAAAGCTGTTGAGCAGGTTGTAGCACACGTACTCCAGGCTCATGGCGGCGCTCGAGGCCGCCATGACCTCGGTGCCCAGGCTGTTGATGGCGGACTGGATGATGATGTTGGCGACGGCAAAGACGGCGCTTTGGATGCCGGCGGGCAGGCCGATCTTGACGATGCGCTTGAGGGCGACGGGGTCGATAGCAAGGTCGCGCGGGGTGACGCGGACGACGGAGTCGGTCTTGAGCAGGCGGATAAAGAGTGTAGCGGCGCTGACGGTGTAGGCGATGACGGTGGCGATGGCGACACCCGCGACGCCCCAGTGGAGTACGGGGACAAAGATGAGGTCCAGGCCAATGTTGAGGACGGTGGACACGGCAAGCGCTTGCAGCGGCATGCGGGTGATGCCGACGGAGCGGAAGATCGCGGCCTCAAAGTTGTAGAGCAAGATTGAGGGCATGCTGAGCAAAAAGACGCGTAGATAGAGCGAAGCGAGCGGCATGGTCTCGGCGGGAACGTTGAGCGCGGCGAGCATGGGCTCGGCAAAGATCTCGCCTAGAGCGATGACGGCAAAGCCCACGAGCGCCATTAAAATCGAGGTATGGACGGCGCGTTTGACCATGTTCTGATCGTTGCGGCCGATAGCGTTGGCGATGACCACGTTGGAGCCAAGCGACATGCCAATAAACAGGTTGAGCATAAGGCTGGTAAGCGGAACATTGGAGCCGACTGCCGCCATGGCGAGGGTTCCCTGGTCGCCCGAGAAGTTACCGATAATGACCGTGGCGATGAGGTTTGACAGCTGCTCCAAGATGCTCGTGGCGGCCACGGGCAAGGCGAACAGGGGGATATTGCGCCACAGCGAGCCGGTGGTCATGTCGATGTGCTTAGATGCGGTATCAGCCATACGCTCTCAATCTCTAACGTGCTATTTCGTGCTTATTTGCGCAGACGATGATACTCCTAATCACCTAGTCATTGGGGGCGTTCTTAAACGACTAGTCATTCAAGAACGTCCCCAATGACTAGGTGGGGAAGGCGTGCGACAATGGTGTACGTTGTGTTGTTCGCGCTAAGGAGTTGCCATGTTGTTGTGTCCCGTTTGCCATGAGCCGTTGGTGGACGACGAGCGCGGTGCTGCATGCGCGGGCGGACACCGGTTTGACCGTGCGCGCGAGGGTTATCTATATCTGCTACGTTCGTCCAAGAGCGGCGACTCCATGGGCGATCCCAAGTCGCAGGCACGCAGCCGTCGTGACTTTTTGAACCGTGGCTACTATGCGCCGCTGCGCGATGCAATGGTCGAGCTGGTGCGCAAACGGGTTTCTGGGCGTGCTGCGTCTACAGGCGGTCCCATGACGCTGCTCGATATTTGCTGCGGTGAAGGTTACTACACCAGCGCCATGGGCGCGGTGCCGGGCGTGGACGCTTATGGCTTTGACCTGGGCAAAGAAATGGTACGCCTGGCCGCCAAGCGCGGCGATGCGACCTATTTTGTGGCCAACATGAAAGACATCCCAGTGGCCGATGGCGCCTTCGATATGGTGACCGAGCTCTTTGCTCTCTTTAACGAGCGCGAGTTTGCCCGCGTGTTGGCGCCGGAGGGTTCGCTCTACACCGTGGTGCCGGGTGCCCGTCATCTCTTTGGGCTCAAGGAGGTGCTCTACGACACGCCGTACCTCAACGACGAAAAGCTTCCGAAGACGATGGAGCTTAAACTGGTCGGCACACAGCGGGTGTCCGCGAATATTACGCTCCAGACCCAGGCCGACATCGAGGCGGTGTTCCAGATGACGCCGTACTACTACCGCACACGCCCTACCGACAAAGAGCGCCTGGCAAACCTGGACACCCTTAAAACCGACATCGACTTCATCATTGCCGAGTACCGCCACAGCTAACCAACCTGCCAAAAAGGGACAGGTTTATTTTGGCAGGTTTTATCTGGGCAAATGTAAAGGGCCGACCGCGTTACTGCGCGATCGGCCCATGTTAGTTGCTTGGCTGCAGGGGTTATGAGAAGCGAGTGCCTACAGGCGGTCCTTGTTCTCGGCCTTAACGGCGTGCGCCTGCTGAACAAAGAACAGGTCGTAGACCACGATGACAAAGGCACCGATATTGACGGCGCTGCCGCCGAGTGCGGGAAGCGTGAGCACGGCCTGTGCAATCGTGGCGATTGCGGCAACGATGCCGAGTTTAAACGCGCTATCCACCTGCGAGGGCTTGTTGGCGCCCTTGATGCCCGCAACACCTGCGGAAAGATCGACAATGCCCTTGACGACAAGCACGACCGCGGCGAGCATGGCGTTCGACCCGTACGTGGAATCGAGGCTGCCCCTGGCGATACCGATACCGGCGATGACGAGGTTGGCGATGCCCAAAACAAAGTAGATGAGGGCAAGGATTTTGAGAGTCTTGCGAGCGGAGCTCATGGCTGGTCCTTTCGATACGAGTACGCCGATCTGGCGTAGCCCATGTGTTGCACATATGGTGAAGCACATTGTAGTTCAACGCAGCGATGCGTGCGCCTGAAAGCGCTTTGAGCCCGCGCAGCCCAATCCGACCTTTCAAAAAGGAAAGCTGGACGTAAGCCAAATCGATGGCAGCTCATGTGCGGCGCTGCGATGATGAGACCGTAACAAGGAGCTGTTCTTAAGGAGGAGCCATGATGTACGGAGCGGGGCGAGTGCATGAGCCGCGGTCGTTGGGAAGGCGCATGGGCGATTCTGTGATCGCTGCCGTGTGCACGGGATTGATGGCGGTGCTTTGCATTGGGATGCTGTGGGCCATGTCGCATGTGGGACAATAGCGGACGGTCGGGTGCTGGCATAAACGGCGCTCACGTATTCATTTTGCTTGTTAAGGAGTACCCATGGGCGTCGTCGATCCCTTTTCTGTTGCTCGGGCCGCGGGGCTTGAGCTGATCGGGAAGTCCGCGGGCCTCACGCTCACCGACGGCACGATGGAGTTGCGTGCCGATTTTGTCCGCATGCTGCCACGGCTCAAACAGGGTCGTCTGCAGCAAGAACTGTTGGTAAAGGCTGCGCGCGCAAAAGGCGTCGAGTGCCCATGGGCGATTGATGCCACGGCAGGCTTTGGCGAGGATTCGCTGCTGCTGGCGGCTGCGGGCTTTACCGTCGATCTGTATGAGCAGGATTGCGTGATCGCGGCGCTCCTCAAGGATGCCTTGGATCGCGCGGCAGATGATCCGGCGCTTGCGACTGCCGTGGCCCGCATGCGCTTACATGCGGGCGAGGACAGCATTGCCGGCCTTCACCATATAACTGAGTTGATCGGGCAGGGAGAGCTCACCGCTCCCGACGTGGTGTATCTGGACCCCATGTTTCCCGAGCGCACAAAGAGCGCGGCGGTTAAAAAGAAGTTTCAACTCTTGCATCATCTGGAACAGCCGTGTGCCGATGAGGAGACGCTGGTCGAAGCTGCGCTTGCGGTGCGCCCGCGCAAGGTCGTTATCAAGCGGCCGGTGAAGGGGCCGCTGCTTGCTGGCGTTAAGCCGAGCTATCAACTTGCGGGCAAGGCCGTTCGTTACGATGTTTTGGTGCCGCCGCGCCCGTAGCTTGCGTGCGATGGTTGGCGCTCCGTCAGTGTCGTGCCGATGCGGGGTCTATTTCCAAGGGTGCGACGTCAGGTGCCAGCCGCCGCAGTATTCGCATTTGTAGCAGGCCAAACCACGCCGCCCGCGGCTTTCGCAGTCGGCCATAACGGCCTCGGCCTCGGCGCGTGTGCCGTAACGGTTTTTGCGCTCGCACGACTTGTAGCGCCAGGCTTCATCGCGCTCGGCGTTCAGGGCGTCGCGGCGCTCGTCCTCGCGCGCAAACAGGTCGCTCATAGCGCCGCCGGTGGCAGCGCCCAAAAACTCGCTTTTGGCCTTTGACCAGGCGGCTCGCTTTTTGCTTCCCATCTGCTTCTCGCCCCTCTTCAAACGCTGGTATCATTGCTCAATCAAAGTGATACCAATAAACGTGAGGTCGCCGCGTGATGATCAGAAAAACCCTCGATACCGACATTCCCGCCGTCATGGCTATCTATGACGCGGCCCGTGCCTTTATGCGCGCGCATGGCAACGCCACGCAGTGGCCCGAGGGCACGCCTTCTGCCGAGCAGCTGGCTGCCGATATCGCTGCCGGTGGTAGCTATGTGTTCGAAGTCGACGGCCGCGTGGTGGCGACGTTTGCCTTTTTACCGGGCCCGGACGAGTGCTATGACGTAATTGAGGACGGGCAATGGCGCAGCGACACTCCGTACGCCGTGCTGCACCGTGTGGCGTCCGACGGCACCGTGCACGGTATCGCGGCTGCGATGTTCGCCTTTGCCAAAGAGCGTGCCGACCATCTGCGTATCGATACGCATCGGGACAACCTGCCCATGCAGGGCGCGAGTATTAAAGCGGGGTTTGAGCGTGCCGGCGTCGTGTATGTGTCGGACGGCACGCCGCGTGTTGCGTTTGACTGGCTGCGCGAGGCATAAGAGCGGGGGCGCGTATCTACGCTCCATGTAAGCGAAAATGGCCCCGGGTGGGGCCATTTTTAATCGCTGCGCTGTTTTGCAAGGTGGTAGATGCCGCTCGCTGTCGGCTCTAAGGCACCTACGCTCGGGGCAGCTCGCTTCCGCAGTGGCAACACTTGGTCGCGCCTTCGTGCACCTCTTCCAGGCAATACGGACAGACGGGCGCCGGTGCGGCTTCCTCGGCGGTGGCACCGGCGAGCCTGTCGCCGATTTCCTGCGCCTTGTTGAATGCCTTGACGATGGCAAAGACGATTGCCGCCACAATCAAAAAATTGATGCACGAGCCGATAAAGGCGCCAAAGTCGATATTAGTGCCCGGCACCACCAGCCCCGAGATCTCGGTAGCGCTACCGCCGGCAATCACGGAGATAAGCGGGTTGATGATGTTATCGGTAAGTGAGGTCACGATGGCGGTGAATGCGCCGCCGATAATCACGCCGACGGCCATGTCCATCACGTTGCCGCGATTGATGAATTCCTTGAACTCGTTGAGCAATGTCTTCATGGTGACTCCTCGCTGTTGTGGGGTTCGCGTTGTTGCCGCCCCGGATGAGCCCGGGCAGGCAAAAAGGGGAGGTGCCGGCTTTCGCAAGGCGCGAACCTACGAAAATCGCCGCACGGCAACGCGGGGCGATGAGCTCGGTCGGGGGATAGGGCCCGCTTCGCCCGCCGGCCCGTAAATTGTATCATCCAGTGTGGAATGAGAGCGCCCGTTTCCGCGTGCGACGGGCTTGCAATAAGAGGAGAGCCATGTCGAAGCAAGCGGTCGTTGGAATCTTGGCGCATGTCGATGCTGGCAAGACCACGCTGGCCGAGGCCATGCTGTTCGATGCGGGTCGCATTCGTAAGCGCGGCCGCGTGGACGATGGCGATTCGCATCTGGACACTAACGCGATCGAGCGCGAGCGCGGCATTACGATTTTCTCGTCGCAGGCCGTGCTCGACCACGGTGATACCCGCGTCATGCTCGTGGACGCACCGGGGCATGTCGATTTTTCTGCCGAGGCGGAGCGCACGCTGCGCGCACTCGACTACGCGATTTTAGTTGTGGGCGCCAACGACGGCGTGCAGGGGCACACCGAAACCCTGTGGCGCCTGCTTGAACGCTATGACATTCCGACGTTCATCTATATCAACAAAATCGATTTGGAGAATCCCGGCCGCGATGTTTTGCTGGCACAACTTGGGCGGCGTCTTTCCGAAGGCTGCCTGGATGCCAACGAACTGCTGGAGGGCGGCGCCGTTCAGGAGGACGCTGCAGCGTTGGACGAGGCGGCGCTCGAGGAGTTTCTTGAGGCAGGTGAGCTTTCCGTCGCAACGCTGTCGCGCATGGTTGCCGAGCGCAAGCTCTTTCCCTGCTTTGCCGGCTCGGCGCTCAAGGACCAGGGCGTGAGCGAGCTGCTGGATGGCATATGCGCGCTGATGCGCGAACAGATATGGCTTCCGGAGTTTGCCGCGCGCGTCTATCGTGTCAGCCGCGGGGATCGCGGCGAGCGCTTGGCATGGGTTAAAGTGACCGGCGGCACGCTGTGTGCAAAACAGATGATCAGCGGACGTTCCGGTGCCGAGGCATGGGAGCAGAAGGTCGATCAGGTGCGCATCTATAACGGCGAAAAGTATGAGCTTGCCCAAGAAGTTGCTGCTGGCGGTATTTGTGCCGTGACGGGTCTTGCGCACGTTCGCCCAGGGGACGCCTTGGGTGCGGAGCCCGTGTGTGATGCGCCCGTCATCGCTCCGGTCCTCACCTATACGGTGCTTCCGGGTGAACACGATGTCCATGCGGTGTTTAAAGCGCTGACTGAGTTGGCGGACGAAGACCCCATGCTCGGCGTAAGCTGGAATACTCATCTGGAGCAGATTCACCTGCAGCTGATGGGCGCCGTGCAACTCGAGGTCGTGCAGCGGGTGTTGGCCGATCGCTTTGGCCTTTCGATTTCGTTTGAGCCCGGCGGCATTCTCTATAAGGAGACCATTTCGCAGCCGGTCGAGGGCGTGGGCCACTTTGAGCCGCTGCGCCACTATGCCGAGGTACATCTGCGCCTAGAGCCGCTGCCGGCGGGTTCGGGCGTGCAGTTTGGCACCGTGACCTCGACCGACGAGCTCGATCTTAACTGGCAGCGTCTGGCGCTCACCAACGCCATGGAGCGCGATCACCTGGGCGTGCTGACCGGCTCGCCTATCACCGATGTGCGCATTACGCTCACGGGCGGCCGCGCGCATGCCAAACACACCGAGGGCGGCGATTTTCGTCAGGCCACGTACCGCGCGATTCGCCAGGGGCTCATGCAGGCGCGTGAGGCCGGCGCGGCGGTGCTGTTGGAGCCGTGGTATCGCTTTGAGCTCGAGGTGCCGGGGGAGTGTGTGGGCAGGGCGTTGTCAGACGCCACGCGCATGGGAGCCGACTACGAGCCGCCGACAATGGCGGGCGAACGGGCAAAGCTTGTGGGTCGCGTGCCGGCATCCGAGGTCCAGGATTATGCGCTGGAGGTGGCCGCCTACACGAGCGGTCGCGGGCATCTGTACCTGGAGTTTGCCGGTTATGCGGCATGCCATGATGCCGAGCGCGTCATCGAGACTGTCGCCTATGAGCCCGAGGCCGATCTACCCAACGCGCCCGACTCGGTCTTTTGCTCTCACGGCGCTGGCTACACGGTCAAGTGGTACGACGTCCCCGAGGCAGCCCACGTAAAGGTCGATCCCGCCACCTTCCGCCCCTGGCGAGCGGCGGACGTCGAGTTTTTCCGCCATAGGTGATAGAGGGTCAGTCTCTTTGTCGCATCCTGTTGGTATAACTCGGTATAAGTTGGTATAACTGTTACCAGGGTTTGCCAATCCGAGGAGGCCGACATGAATCCAAATCCCTTTAAGCCCACGGCTGGCAAGCGGCCTCCGATACTCATCGGCCGCGAGTCGGTCATCGAAGATTTCGAGGAAGGGCTCGATAACGGCGCCGGAGCGCCGGGCAGGCTCATGCTCATTACGGGAAACCGCGGCTATGGCAAAACAGTTCTCTTGCGGGAGCTGCAGCGTTTAGCTAGCGAGCGCGGATGGGCGGTTGTCTCCGATTCCGCCTCGCTTGGCCTATGCGAGCGCTTGGCCGACGCGCTTCGCTCGAATAAACCCGTTGTGACGTCAATGGAGTTTGGTCCGTCGTTTGGCCGAATGTCGGTCGAGGCGGCGCGGGCAAAAGGCGAGACGTTGCGCGGGTTAGTCAACGAACGCCTCAAGAAACTCGGGCCGGGAAAGGGCTTACTGTTTGCGATTGACGAGGCCCAATCGGCATCTATCGAGGAGCTGGCGGCGCTGGCCGTTCTCTATCAGCAGGTGCTCGGAGACCAGGATGCTACGGGCTTGCCCGATAGCGACCAGCGCGGTCTTGCGCTGGTTTTTGCCGGCTTGCCCAGCATGGTTGATGACTTGCTCGAAGAGCCGAGCGTAACGTTTTTGCGCCGCGCCCAGCAGCGTACGCTGGGGGCGATTTCTTTGCCCAAAGTGCGGGATTCATATATCCAGACGGTCAAAGGCACTGGTCTTTGCGTTGATGCGGAGACGGCGGACCTTGCGGCGCGCAAGAGCATGGGGCATCCCTATATGGTTCAGCTGGTGGGATATTACATGTGGAGGTCTGCTGTCCGGCGTGACTCGCGGGTCATTGAAGAGCGCGATGTCGAGGCTGGCTACGCCGATGCCATCTCCGAGTTCTATGAAGCAGTGGACGCCCCTTTGTATTACGGGTTGCGCAGTCCGCAGCGCCTCTTTATCGAGGCCATGGCGGCTGATGGGGGCAAGCCGACGCGCATGGCTGACATCATTGAGCGCTGCGACCGCACCCAAAGCTGGGCGAGTAAATATCGCGCAAGCCTGATTCGCGAGCGCGTCATCGAGGCTGCCGGATACGGCCTCGTCCGGTTTACCGTGCCCATGCTGGGCGAATACATCCGCGACCGCGTTTTATGGCATGAGTAGGGTGATAAAGGTGGCGGAACAGAAGATGAGCCCGCAGGCTATAGAGGTACGTGGCGCGCGTGTGCACAACCTCAAGGACATCGATATCGATATTCCGCTGGGAAAGCTCGTGGGTATTGCTGGCGTATCGGGTTCGGGCAAGAGTTCGCTGGCACTGGGCGTTCTTTACGCCGAGGGCTCGCGTCGCTACCTGGAGGCGCTTAGCACCTATACCCGCCGCCGTCTGACGCAGGCCGAACATGCCCAAGTGGACGAGGTGCTGCACGTACCGGCGGCGCTCGCATTGCATCAGCGCCCCAGCGTGCCGGGTGTGCGCTCGACCTTTGGTACCATGACCGAGCTCAACAATAGCCTGCGTCTGCTCTTTAGCCGTTGCGCCCATCACGTGTGCCCGCACTGCGGGGCGCGCGTGGAGCCGAGCCTTAACGTGGCCGCGGGCCTGTCGCTCACGTGCCCCGAGTGCGGCCGTGAGTTCTACGCGCCGGGTGCCGAGGACCTTGCCTTTAACAGCGGCGGCGCGTGTCCCACCTGCGGCGGCACCGGTATCATGCGCGAGGTGGACGAGGCGAGCCTGGTGCCCGACGAGTCCAAGACTATCAACGAAGGCGCGGTGCTTCCTTGGGGCACGCTCATGTGGGATCTGATGAAGCAAGTGGCAGGCGAGATGGGTGTGCGTACCGACGTGCCGTTTAACCAGCTCACGCCTCAAGAGCGCGACATTGTGTTTCACGGTCCGGCGGTTAAGAAGCACATTCTCTACGTTCCCAAAAACGGCGAGGGCGCCACGCCGCTCGACTTTACCTATTACAACGCCGTCTATACCGTCGAGAATGCGCTCGCCAAGGTTAAGGACGACAAGGGCTTAAAACGCGTGGCGCGCTTTTTGCGCGAGGGGCCATGTCGTGACTGTGGCGGCACGCGCCTCTCCGAGACCGCCCGCCAGCCCCAGGTGCGCGGTATCAATCTGGCGCAGGCCGCGGCCATGACGCTTGGTGATGCGGTTGAGTGGGTGCACGGGGTGCCCGCATCCTTGCCGCCCGAGATGCGGCCCATGGCGATGGATATCTGCGATTCGTTTTTGAGCGCGGCCCGTCGCCTGGTCGATCTGGGTCTCGACTACCTTTCGCTCGATCGCGCCGGTGCCACGCTCTCCACGGGCGAGCGTCAGCGCGTGCAGCTCGCCCGCGTGGTGCGCAACCGATCGACGGGCGTGCTCTATGTGTTGGACGAGCCTTCGATTGGCTTGCATCCTGCCAATGTTGATGGTCTGGTAGGCGTGATGCGCGATCTGGTGGATGACGGCAACACCGTGGTTGTTGTCGACCACGATACGCGCGTACTGGCGGAAGCCGACTATCTGGTCGAGATGGGCCCCGTTGCCGGAGCTGGCGGCGGCAATGTGATTGCCGCTGGCACGGTGGACGAGGTCGAACAATCACAGGGCAGCCGCATCGCCCCGTTTTTGCGCGCAGAGTCCAAGCGTATGCGCCCGCAGGTGACTGACGACGAAATGTTCGACCAGGGCCACATCCGCATGGCAACCGATGCCATCCATACCGTCAAGCCGCTCGAAGTCGATATCCCGCGCGGCCGTCTCGTTGCGGTGACGGGCGTTTCGGGTTCGGGTAAGACGACGTTGGTGCTCGAGACACTCATCCCGGCGCTTAAGGCCCAGGCAGCTGGCGAGCGCCTGCCAAGCCATGTGCGCTGGGTCGACGCCGAGGGTATCGCACGCGCAAACCTGATTGACGCTACACCTATCGGCGCCAACGTGCGCTCGACGGTTGCGACCTATGCCGACATCCATGATGAGCTGCGCCGCGCTTTCGCCCGTACGACCGAGGCCAAGGCAGCCGGCTACAAGGCGGGTGCCTTTAGCTACAACACTGGCGCCTTGCGCTGCTCTACATGCGATGGCACGGGCTCGATATCGCTCGACGTGCAATTTTTGCCCGATGTCGAGATCATCTGCCCAGCATGTCGAGGCTCGCGTTATGCAGACACGGCTTCGCATATCCATCGCGAGGGCAAGGACGGGAGCAAGCTTACGTTGCCGCAGCTCATGGACATGAGCGTGGACGAGGCCATCGACGCCACGGTGGGGCTCAAGAAGGTTCAGGCGCGCTTGCTGACCTTGCACGACCTGGGCTTGGGCTATCTTACACTCGGTGAGCCCACGCCGGCGCTTTCGGGCGGCGAGGCGCAGCGTTTAAAGCTTGCGAGCGAGATGGGCCGCGTGCAGGACGATGCCGTATTCGTATTCGACGAGCCCACGATCGGCCTGCATCCGCTCGATGTTCAGGTGCTGCTGAACGTGTTTGACGGCCTCGTCGCCAAGGGCGCCACGGTTATCGTGATCGAGCACGATCTCGACCTTATCCGCAATGCCGATTATGTGATCGACATGGGGCCGGGCGGTGGCGATGCGGGCGGGCAAGTCGTCTGCGCCGGTACTCCGGCGGATATCGCTGCTTGCTCCAAGAGCATTACTGGCCGCTATCTATAGGCAAAGCGACAAAGTGGCAGCCCTTTGTCGCTTTGATGCCAAAACCAATTTCTCAAGGGTTAGAGGGTTTGAAAGTCTACCATTTCTGCCCCGTCCCCTAATGGCAGGTTTTTACATGCCGGCAAAGCCTGTCTGGCGCAGGGCTTCGTAGAGGACGATGGCGGCGCTGTTGGAGAGGTTGAGTGCGCTGATGCGGTAGTCGTCCGGATTGACGAAGTTGCCGCAGATATCCTGCCGAAGGATGGCCTCATGGCCGTCCTCGGTATGTCCGAGCGATTCCTCGTGGGCTTCCCAGGCCTCGGCGTTGTCGAGTGAGTCACAATCGCGCAGCATGGGGATGCGCTCGCAGCGCTCGGGCGCCGCGGCGAGCAACCCTTCGGGAATCCCCGAGCTTTCGCTGCCAAAGACCAAATAGTCGCCGTCACGGTAAGTGCTTTGCGCATAGGTTCGGCGTGCCTTTTTGGTCAGCAGATGCAAGCGGTCGTCGGCGGGGGAAAGGTCATTGCGCGCAAGGAAATCCTCCCAGCTGGCATAGGTCGTCACGTCCAAGTTTTGCCAGTAGCCCAGGCCGGCGCGACGCACCGTTTTGTCGTCGAGCGAAAAGCCCAGTGGCTCCACCAGATGCAGGCGGGCGCCGGTGACCACGCAGGTACGGCCGATATTACCCGTATTGGCCGGAATCTCGGGCGCATACAGCACGATATTGAACATGAATCTCCTTGGCATAGAACGAAAAACCACCACGAAGGGGCAGT
>NZ_JBNPNG010000010.1:0-62785 GCF_050314535.1 Collinsella sp. SGI.095 | reverse complement strand
TCCGCGAAGGTTAGCCCTCAGATCCTGCGGTGGGAGACCTAGGCCTCGTTGTACACCGTCTTGAGCTTCAGCAGGTGAGCGTAGCGGTCCATAGCGGCCTGCTCGTTCTCCTTGAAGAGCTCCTCGGCGCGCTCGGGGAAGGAACGCGTCAGCGAAGCGTAACGGGCCTCGTTCATCAGGAACTCCTGATAGCCGCCCGCGGGCTCCTTGGAATCGAGCGAGAACTTCTTGCCGGCAGCAGCCTCGGGGTTGAAGCGGAAGAGGTTCCAGTAACCGCACTCGACAGCCTTCTTCATCTCGGCCTGGCAGTTCTGCATGCCGCCCTTCTTGATGGAGTGCATCTCGCAGGGGCTGTAGCCGATGATGAGGGACGGGCCGTCATAGGCCTCGGCCTCGTGGATGGCCTTGAGAGTCTGAGCCGGGTTGGCGCCCATGGCGACCTGCGCCACGTAGACGTAACCATAGCTCATAGCGATCTCGGCCAGAGACTTCTTCTTGGTCACCTTGCCGGCAGCGGCGAACTGAGCAACCTGGCCCAGGTTCGAAGCCTTGGAGGCCTGACCGCCGGTGTTGGAGTAGACCTCGGTGTCGAAGACGAAGACGTTGACGTTGTGGCCAGAAGCCAGGACGTGGTCCAGACCACCGAAGCCGATGTCGTAGGCCCAACCGTCGCCACCGAAGATCCAGAAGGACTTCTTGGTGAGGTAAGCCTTGTCGGCGAGGATCGCCTTGGAAGCGTCGCAGCCGCACTTCTCGAGCTCGGCAACGTAGGCGGCAGCAGCAGTCTTGGAGGCCTCGACGTCGTTGACGGAGTCGATCCAAGCCTGACCGGCGGCCTTGAGCTCGTCGGACGGACCGTCAGCGGCGATGAGCTCCTGGGTGGCGGCGATCAGCTTATTCTGGACGGCCTCGTAACCGATGGCCATGCCCAGACCGTGCTCAGCATTGTCCTCGAACAGGGAGTTGTTCCACGCCGGGCCGTGACCGTCCTTGTCCTTGCAGTAAGGAGCGGTGGCAGCGGGGTTGCCCCAAATGGAGGAGCAGCCGGTGGCGTTGGAGATGAACATGCGGTCGCCGGCGACCTGGGTCACCAGACGTGCATAAGCGGTCTCGGCGCAGCCGGCGCAGGAGCCGGAGAACTCCAGGTAGGGCTGCTTAAACTGGCTGCCCTTGACGTTGGCCGCGATGAGCTCCTTCTTCTCGGAGACGTTCTTGACCATGTAGTCCCAAACGGGCTGCTGATCCATCTCCTGCTCGGCGGGAGCCATCTCGAGGGCGCCCTTGGGGCAGACCTTGACGCAGTTGGTGCAGCCCATGCAGTCGAGCGGGGACACGGCCATGGTGAACTTCATGCCCTTGGCCTTGGGACCCATGGCGTCGAGCGTACGGGTAGCCTCGGGCGCGGCGGCAGCCTCGTCCTCGGTCATCGCGAACGGACGGATGGTGGCATGCGGACACACATAGGCGCACTGGTTGCACTGGATGCACTTGGTCTCGTCCCAGTGAGGAACGACCACGGCGACGCCGCGCTTCTCGTATGCGGAGGCGCCCAGCTCAAACTGACCGTCGGCACAATCGACAAAGGCAGAAACGGGCAGGCTGTCGCCATCCATGCGATCGATGGGCTCGAGCAGGTTCTTGACCTGCTGGGCGATAGCGGACTTGGTCTCCTCGGAAAGCTCGACAGGAGCGGCGTCCTCGGCGGTAGCCCAGTCGGCCGGAACCTCGAACTTACGGAAGGCGGTAGCGCCGGCATCGATGGCCTTGTGGTTGGCGTCGACGATGGCCTGGCCCTTCTTCATGTAGGACTTGGTAGCCGCGTCCTTCATGTACTGCAGGGCGTCCTCGGCGGGCAGGACCTTGGCCAGCGCGAAGAAGGCGGACTGGAGCACCGTGTTGGTGCGCTTGCCCATGCCAACCTTGGCGGCCAGGTCGATAGCGTCGATCAGGTAGACGTTGACGTTGTTGTTCGCGATGTAGCGCTTGGCCACGGCGGGCATGTGCTCGGCGAACTCCTCGTCGCTCCACTGGCAGTTGACCAGGAAGGTGCCGCCAGGCTTGACGTCGCGGACCATCTTGAAGCCCTTGACGATGTAGCTGGGGTTGTGGCAAGCGACAAAGTCGGCCTTGGTCACGTAGTACGGCGAGCGGATCGGGGAATCACCAAAGCGCAGGTGCGAGACGGTAACGCCGCCGGTCTTCTTGGAGTCGTACTGGAAGTAGGCCTGAACGTACTTGTCGGTGTGGTCGCCGATGATCTTAATCGAGTTCTTGTTGGCGCCGACGGTACCGTCGCCACCCAGACCCCAGAACTTGCACTCGATGGTGCCGGGAGCTGCGGTGTTGGGCGCATCCTCGGCCTCGGGCAGGCTCAGGTTGGTCACGTCATCGACAATGCCGATGGTGAACTCGCGCTTGGGCTCGTCCTTCTTGAGCTCCTCGAAGACGGCAAACGCGGACGCGGGAGGCGTGTCCTTGCTGCCCAGGCCGTAACGGCCGCCGACGACCTTGATACCCGTCTTGCCGGCCTCGTAGAGAGCGGAGACGACATCCTGGTAGAGCGGCTCGCCGATGGAACCCGGCTCCTTGGTGCGGTCCATGACAGCGATCTTCTGGACGGTCTCGGGGAGAACGTCCACGAAGTGCTTGATGGAGAACGGACGGAACAGGCGAACCTTGACCAGGCCGACCTTCTCACCGTGAGCGTTGAGGTAGTCGATGACTTCCTCGAGCACGTCGCAGAAGGAGCCCATGCACACGACGACGCGATCGGCATCGGGAGCGCCGTAGTAGTTGAACAGGCCGTAATCGGTGCCGAGCTTCTCGTTGATCTTCTTCATGTAGCCCTCGACGACGGCAGGGAGCTCGTCGTAGACCTTATTGCAGGCCTCGCGGTTCTGGAAGAAGATGTCGCCGTTCTCATGGCTGCCGCGGGTGTGCGGGTGCTCAGGGTTGAGCGCGTGATCGCGGAAAGCCTGGACGGCGTCCATGTCGCACATCTCGGCAAGATCCTTGTAGTCCCACATGGCGACCTTCTGGATCTCGTGGCTGGTGCGGAAGCCGTCGAAGAAGTTGAGGAACGGGGTCTTACCCTCGATGGCGGCAAGGTGAGCCACCGGCGAGAGGTCCATGACCTCCTGGACGTTGCCCTCGGCGAGCATGGCGAAACCGGTCTGGCGGCAGGCCATGACGTCGGAGTGATCGCCAAAGATGTTCAGGGCGTGGGAAGCGACGCAACGCGCGGAGACGTGGAAGACGCCCGGGAGCTGCTCGCCCGCGATCTTGTACATGTTCGGGATCATCAGGAGCAGGCCCTGAGAAGCCGTGTAGGTGGTGGTCAGAGCACCGGCGCCCAGCGAACCGTGAACGGTACCGGCTGCACCCGCCTCGGACTCCATCTCGACGACCTTGACCGGGGTGCCAAAGATGTTCTTGCGACCCTGGGCCGCCCACTGGTCGACATGGTCGGCCATCGGGCTGGACGGCGTAATGGGATAAATTCCCGCTACCTCGGTGTACGCATACGAAACATATGCGGCCGCCTCGTTGCCGTCCATAGACTTAAACTTACGCGCCATATACCCCTCTCCTCTCATATAGGTATACAGGCCCCGGCGATTACCGGGATGTTGGCGTGATGGGATTTTCGCTGTTGCTTCCAGTCATCTGACAGGCGGACTCAGCAGCAGGTACATGGCGTGGAGAGAAGGCATGCCGAGGCGAGGAGGCTGCACGCGCTCCACAGGCCCAGCTACCCGTCTTGCACATGATCGAGCGCCGCAAAGGCCGCATGCCGGATGCTCCCGGGCACGCCCCGATGATGGGAAGCGCCCGCAACGGAAATCCGCATGCGGGTTTATTGTACCCCGCCGTCAAGTGTAATTTCGACAAATATAGGCGGGCGGTAAAGGTTTACCCCGAGCGACCATCAAGGGCAAAAATAATCCTTCCGTCACCGAGGGACCAAATGGCAGTTGCGGTGAAATAGGGACTGTTTTTGCCGGCCGTAGCCTTAAACAGTCCCTATTTCACCGCAACTTATTTAGGAGATGAGTCAGAGGGCGCCGAGGAGGATGGCGTAGGTTGTGGATTCTCCGAGCCTGAGCTCGTCACCGGGGTTGAGCTGAGCGGAGCGGCCGGGCTCGACCTGGGTGCAGACGTTCGTCGCGCCGTTTACCACCACGGTTCCGTTGGTGGACGACAGGTCCTCGACGTACCAGACATTTTGGTCATCGCACCACACGTGGGCATGGCGAGCCGAAACGTCATCGCCCACATCGGTGATATCACCCTCCCCCGTCGCCAGCGCGCCGATCTCGACGCCCTCCTCACTCGGCTGAATCCAGCGCGGGGCGCTCACCACGTAGCCGTTTTGCACGCGCAGCAGTCCCAACGGGTGCGCAGGCGCCGCCTCGTGCTCGCCCGTGACCGTCGAGGTGCTCAGCGAGCGCGGCGTCGACGTGGCGCCGCCACAGGTCGCATGAGCGTAGTCGAGGGCATAGGTCACCGACGAGCGGACATCTGCCGAGCAGCCCACGGCGACAAACAGCACCAGGATGGCCTCGGCGCGCTCGGCGGGCATGAGCTCAGCCGCCTGCGACAGGCGCTCGAGCGCATTGCGATAGAGATTCGTGTCCTGATGGCATTCCTCGAGTGCCCGCACCATGGGCTCGCCAGCGGGGCCGCACACCATGTTGGTCACGGCCGTGGCGTCCATGGGATTGCGGCGGCGCAGGGCCAGCTGCGACAGAATGCGCGCGGCCGAGGTGCCGTAATCGGCAAAATAACGTTCCTGCAGCGTGCCGACCGGCGCGCGCACGATAAAGCGCGAAACCCAAGAGCGATCGGCAGCACGGCTCTGCGGACTACGGCCGTCGACGAGCGGGCGGCTCGAGAGCACCAGGCCGCACAGTTCGATATGGCTCAGGTGCGCTGCGCGCTTAAAGATGTCAAACATTGCCCCGCACGGGGTGAGCTCAGCTTGAGAAGCCATGGCTTAGCCCTCCTTGGTCGCAGAGATAGTGTCGGATACTTCGGCCGGCCCGCCAAAGGCGCGAGCAGCCGCGGCTCCGCCGGCAAGCGGCGTCGCCATGGAAATTTTCGCACGTCGCGCTGACACGATGGGAAGCTCAAAGGCAAACCCCATCGCCAGCAAAAACCACGTGAGCGCATAGGTTGCAATTAAGGCGGCAACGAAGCCGCTCGCTACGGCGCGTTGGGAAAACACGGTGCATGCAACCGCGATCAGCACCGGAACCTCGCAGGCAGAAAGCGCCAGTACGCCTTGCAGGAACCCCGTGCGACGATCGTGTGCCATGGCGCCGGCAGCGATGCCCACCATGCCCGGCGGTGCCAACGCCAGTGCGGCGATAATGGCCGGCAGCTTCCCGGACCACATAAGCGGTCCTACGACGAGCGTCACATGGGCGCCCGACGCCAACAGCGCAGCTGATACCACGACCACAGCCCAAAGCACGCCGCATACCGCCGTCGCACCAACCATCGCCGCACGCCGGGCCGTGTGCCCCGATACCTCCATCGGGCACGGCATGAGCGGCTCGGCGCGAAGCGAGCGGGCGACATTTCGCGCATAGTGGTCGCAAAATGCCGAGAGCGCCGCCTCCACCGCAGCCGGCTCGGGACGATCTTCCTGATGGCAGGACAGGCAGGCCATGACCACGTCGAACAACTGGGCATCGACAAACGCCAGCGCATCGCGCAGATCCTCGGAATTTGGATCGAGTCCCAGCTGCTGAGCCTGTTCGGCCGCGGCAAGTGCCACATCGGGCTCGCGTCGCAGCAGTTGCGTCAAGTCGCAGCCGGGCGCGTGGGCGCCAACGGGATAATCGGGCAGCGTATCCATCTTGAGGCGATAAGGGCTGGCGATATCGCACGTCTTTTTGCGCGAGCCCGAAGTACCCGACGCACCCGGCGCTACTTCGTACGGCGCGACACCGGCGATGAGTTCGTAGACCGTACTCGCCGCTGCATACACATCGATTGCCGGCGACATGCGAAGCATGCGCAGGTCGGGGATATCGTCGGTGAGCATCTCGGGCGGGGCGTAGGCCACCGTCGCGCGGCGCAACGTGGCATAGCGCTCGGTAAACGACGCCTTGCCGCCGGTGCCGGCCACCGCAGAGGCGGGCTCGAGCGCCAGCGAAGAGCCAAAGTCGATCAAGCACAGGTCGAAGGTGCCTTCGGCAAGCTGTCGGTCGAGCGGCAGGCGCGCCGTGCGCACCATAATATTAGCGGGCGAGATATCGCGATGGACGAACCCCTCGCCTACCAAGCTCATGCGGCAGAGCAGATCGAACAGGTCGCGACCCAGGCGCGCCGCCAGGAGCGGCGACAGACGCCCGGCATCGTCCACGGCAAGGCGCGAGCGCAGGCGAGCGAGCGTCTCGCCCTCGACCCACTCCATGACAATCGCGGGTACGCCGTCAACCTCGCCCCATCCATACAGGCGGGGAAAGCCTCTAAGGCCCGAAAGGGCGCGATGGCATTCATATTCCTCGCGAAACGCCGCCTTGAACTTGGTGACCAGCGCCTCGTGGGCGACATCGTCATCAAATTCGTCGCGCGTTGGCAAGATGAGCTGCTTGAGTGCCACGGCCTCGCCCTGCGCGTTGACGGCACGCGTCACACGGCCGATACCGCCGCGGCGCATGGTGGCGTCATCGGCAAACAGCATCGTAAAACGGCGCAGGTAGGTGGGAAGCTCGTCCGGGCCCAGCGCAATGGCGGGCTCAAACCCTCCAACGCGCGCCAGGCGCAGGCCCACCATAGGGTCACGGCTGAGCGACTGGGTTGCCACAGAAGCAAGGCTATTCGTCATAGGGCGATCGCCGCCACTTTGGTATTGAAGTTGTTGAGCGCGACGTCGTCATCGCCATAATGCCCCACCCATTGGCACAGATTGGTGTAGCAACCCCATAGGTTGGCGTATTGCTGATACCACTTTGACTTGGGAGAAAACGTTTGCCGGCCAAACTCGGCACGGATGACAAACATATCGTTGGTCAGGCTATCGCACGGTCCGGTATCGCCCGTAGCGTTATAGGTCGAAACCACGCTGTTGGCGCGGGCGACATAGCCATCGAGCATGTTGTATTTGGTCACGAGCCAGCTGTGAATACTCTCCTCCTCGGCAGCCGAGAGACCACCCGAGCCCGTGTCGCCGCCGGCACCGCCGTCCGTCGAGCCATCACTCGAAGATCCACCGCCAGAGGCGGAGCCCGAACCGGAACCGCCGCCCGACGAATCGGAGCTGGAGCCAGACGAACCCGAACCGCCGGGCTGGCCTGTCTGTTGGGCGTCCTGCCCCTTCTGCTGCTCGGCCTTATTGACGACAGAAGCCACACTGTTGTTGGAAAGCTTCGTAATGACCTTGGTGTTGGTGAGCACGATGGTCTTGCCGTTTGCCAGCGTAACCTCGTTGTCCGATGTTTCTGGACTGTCCGCATCGTCGCCACCGAACACAACATGCGAGACCACGCTCGCCCACGCATATCCGGTTGTCGTTCCCAAGTCGCTTTTGGCCTTGCGCCCAATATGCAGCTCGC
Organism: Collinsella sp. SGI.095; assembly: GCF_050314535.1. Lineage (NCBI taxonomy): Bacteria > Bacillati > Actinomycetota > Coriobacteriia > Coriobacteriales > Coriobacteriaceae > Collinsella > Collinsella sp. SGI.095. The sequence goes on along the minus strand of NZ_JBNPNG010000010.1, from coordinate 55,220 downwards.
GCTCAGCATGCGCCTGTACCATGGACGGCACCGTCATGCCATAAGCCGAAACACCGGCTATGACCAGCACGAGCGAGCAAGACAGCAGCACGTACGCCCGAGGCGCCAGGCCCAGCCGGCGTCGAATGCGCACCGCGGCGCCATGCTTTGTCTGAGTGCTAGCGGGCCGCATGCGTTCTCCTCCAACAAAAACACGCCGCTTAAAAGCGGCGCATTCTTTCATATCCACATTTGAGTGTATCAGCGAACCCAAAAGGTTGTGCAACGAATGGGCAAATACGAGGTGCGAGTGGACCCATCCACGCGATAAGCGGATGAAAAGCAGGTTTGTTGTACAACAAATGCATGAACGCGTGCCCAATTATGAGCGCCCCGTGCGGCAGGCCGACGGGACATGCCGCGGAGCTGACGCCGCCTAGATCGCACGACGGGCCTCGATAGCACGGCCGAGCGTAAGCTCGTCAGCATACTCCAGGTCGCCTCCCACGGGCAGGCCGCTCGCCAGACGCGACACCTCGACGCCCAGAGGCTTGATGGTGCGGGCAAGGTAGCTCGCCGTGGTCTCGCCCTCAATGTTGGGGTTGGTGGCGATAATGACCTCGTGGATGTCCTCGTGGCCCAAGCGCGCCAGCAACTCGCGGATGTGCAGCTGCTCGGGGCCGATCTTGTCCATGGGGCTGATCACGCCGCCCAGCACGTGGTAGAGGCCGTGGTAGCTGCCCGTGCGCTCAATCGCCTGGACATCGCGCGGCTCACCCACCACGCAGATGCGGGTGGTGTCGCGCATCGAGTCTTGGCAGATGGAGCACTCGTCAGCGGTGGCGTAATTAAAGCAGCGGCTGCAAAAATGCACTTCCTGCTTAACCTCTAGAATGGCCTCGGCCAGGCGACGCGCCTCCTCGGCGTCGGCCTCGAGCAGGTAGTAGGCGATGCGCTGGGCCGATTTGGGGCCAATGCCCGGCAGACGGCCCAGCTCATCGAGCAGTTTTTGCAGACTATGGTTGGCACTCATATATGTGCGCGTCTTAGAACGGCATGCCCGGGATGTTGAGGCCGCCGGCGATGGCGCCCATCTGCTTGTTGGCGAGCTCGTTGACGCCGCGGACGGCCTCGTTGACGGCAGCCATAATCATGTCCTGCAGCATATCGACGTCCTCGGGATCGAGCGCATCGGGGTCGATGGTGAGGTTGACGAGCTCCATCTCGCCGTTAACGGTCACCTTGACCATGCCGCCGCCGGCAGAGGCGTCGACGGTCTGGGACTTGAGGTTCTCCTGCGCGGCGGCAAGCTGCTCCTGCATCTTGCGGGCCTGCTTCATCATCTGCTGCATGTTCATACCGGCCATGATGGCTCCTTTACGTGTGGTCGCGCGACAAGCTGCAAGGGCAGCCGGGCACGGCGGGACTTTCAAACTCAAAAATCGTACCACGGCGCGGGGCAAACGAGCGGGGCGGTCGCGCTAACTCAGTCGATGTACATGTCCTCTAGCGTGACGCGCCGCCCAAGACTATGCAAGGTCGAATTATGCAAGGTCTCACAACTCGGCGTATATACCCGCCCGCATAGTTACTCCACCGGCTTGAAGATGGTGGACTGGCCAAAGACACTACGTATGAGGGCTTTGGCCTCGTCCTCGGTCTGCGGGATGCCCGGGGCTGCGCCCTGGTGACCGAAAGGACTGCCAGCACCGGGGTTGGACTCCCAAGGGGCAGCGAGGCCGTCGTCACTTGCAGGAGCGGACGTCGCAGCCGCGGGAGCTGCGGCCGAAGCGACAGGGCTGGGCGCAGGCGCCGCGGCAGGCACGTCGAACGGAGGAAGATCTTCCCCGCTCGCATCGCCGGCGAAGCCGCCGACCATGGCGTCGTCGTAGGGTACCTGCTCGGATTCCCATGGCGCAGCCTGCACAGACGGCTGAATCTTGGGAGCAGACGCGCACTCGGACACTCGGGGCGCGGGCTCGGTCGGGAGCTTGCCCGTGGCAGGAGCACCGGCAGGGTTGTCGGAGCGCAGCCAGGGGGCCTTGGCCAGGTCGGATGACTTGGGTGCAGGCGCGGCAGCGGGCTTGGACGCGGGGATCGGAGCAGCCGGTTTGGGCACGGCGGGTTCAGTCACCGACGGGATCGGTGCCGCTACCGGTGCCGCTTTTGGCTGCGTCGCGCTGGCGCTCGAGGATGCAGGGGCCGCCGAGGACACGGGTTGCGGGTCCGCAGATGCCGCAGCCCGTGCAGATGGAGAATGCTCCTCATGTTGAGGAGCCGGCCTGACACCCCCATCCAGGACATAGTCGACGGTGCGACGACCGAAGACCGCACTGACTGTCGGCAAAAACACCGCCTGTGTATCAGCACGCCCGAGCATCTTGATAGCAAATGCCGTAGGGAACGAGACCGTGAGCTTAGAACCATCGTCTGCCGTAGCGCGAGCGTTCAACAGGAGTGCCGCATAAGAAGGTTGTTGGGCCTTGACGCGCTCGACGACCTCGACCCATTTGCGCTGGAGCTCGCCGGCATCCTCGACCGCAGGGGTCTCGGCGGCGCCGGCGGCAGCAACCTGAGCGGCAGTGTTGGGCTGGGGCTTAGGCGCCGGCGCAGCGGCAGGTACGGGAGCCGAAGCGGCGGTGGGCTGGGGCATCGGAGCCGGGGCAGGCCGAGGCGCAGGCGCAGCGGGCTTGGGGGCCGGCGCGGGCTGGGCCGCCGGAGCGGCAGCGCCGCGGTCCCAGGGCATGCCGCCCTGGTGCGCGGGCGTAGCAGTGGGAGCGGCGGATGCCACAGGGGCAGCAGCTCGGGCACCCGAAATCAGCGTCGGTTGTTGTGTCGCCACAGGTGCAGCCGCGACAGCCGCGGGCGCAGCACCACCAGCAGCAGCCACGCTCGCCGGCACCGCGGCGTTGGCGACCATGGCCTCCAAGCGTGCCACGCGCTCGGCCAGGGCCTCAATGGTCAGATCGGCCTCGGGACGTGCCAGGCGCGTGCAGGCGATCTCGAGCACCAGGCGCACGTCGCTCGCACCCCTCATCTCCAACGCGGCATCGTCGAGCACTGTCAGCACGCGGGCCAGACGGTCGGCCGGATGCCCGCCAAAGGCAGCGGCCTCGGCAGCAAGCGCCTCAGCCTGCTCGGCCCCGCCCTCAAACAGCTCGGCACGGGTACCGGCAACGCAGGCCACATACACGTCGCGCACGTGCGCCACCAGGTCGCGCGTCAGCTCAAGCAAGTCATTGCCCTCCTCGACCTGTGCGCGAATGAGCCCATAGAGTCCAGCAATATCACGCTCGGCGATGGCGCGGGCAAACTCGCCCAGGATCTGGTCCGAAACCTCGCCCAAAAGCGAGCGGGCATCGTCCGCATGCACGGCGCCGTTGCCAAAAACGCTCAGCTGCTCCAGCGTGGAAAGCGCGTCGCGCATGCCGCCCTTGGCATGGCGCGCCACGATTGCCAGCGCCTCGTCGTCGTAATCGAAGCCCTCCTGCTCGCACACGTAGGACAGGCGATGCTCGATATCCTCGTTGCCGATGCGGTGGAAATCGAAGCGCTGGCAGCGCGAGAGGATGGTCTCCAGAATCTTTTGCGGATCGGTGGTGCACAACACAAAGATCACGTGCGCCGGCGGCTCCTCGAGCGTCTTGAGCAGCGCGTTGAACGCCGCCGTCGTGAGCATATGGACCTCGTCGATGATATAGATCTTGTACTTGCCACGCACCGGGGCAAAGTTAACGGAGTTGATGATCTCCTCGCGCACATTGTCCACGCCCGTACGGCTTGCGGCATCGAGCTCGTAGACATCGGGGTGGTTGCCCTCGGCGATGAGCTCGCACTCTTCGCAAGTGCCGTCGGGCATGCAGCCGCTTGCGCCCTCGGCGCGCGCCGCCTCGGCATTGCGGCACAGCAGCGCCTTGGCCAGAATGCGCGCCATGGTGGTCTTGCCCGTGCCGCGCGGTCCGCAGAACAGGTACGCGTGGGACAGGCGTCCCTCGGTGATGGCGTGCTCGAGCGTCGAGACGATATGCTGCTGGCCCACCACGGAGTCGAAGGTGAGCGGGCGATACTTTCGGTACAACGATTCCATGGGTGCTCCCCCGGGTATACTGAGTCTTGTTGCCGCGACGGCCATGCGGTCGCACGGCATACTGCACTCATAATAACCCGTACGGCGAGCCCGCCGCGATAGGAGTCCAAAGAGCATGGCAGACGCAGAGAGCAACCTCGTTCCCTCCGAAGCAGCCGACCAGGTCGAGGTCGCGCTCGAGAAACAGGCAGCAGCCGACGACGGCATCCTGTACCTCAACGAGTATCAGTACGAAAACGACCTCGTCACCGACTTCGCCCGCTTGGTCGCCTCGCCCAGGCGTCGCGGCTCGCTGTATGTCGCCGCGGCAATTGCCGCGCTGCTCGGCATCGGCATGTTGGTGGCCGGCGGCAACTGGATCAAGTTTGGCGTCGTCCTGATCGTGTTCGGCGCCTTTTTGGCCTGGTGGAGCAAAAACCTGCACCACACGCTCGCCCGCGACTTTATCGACGCCGTCGAGGCCGACAAGTCCATGGGTGGCCGCTATCGCCGCGTCGCCGCCAACGAGGACGGCTTGATGGTTTGGGGCAAGAGCGGCAAGTCGCAGTTCTTCCCGTTTGAGAAGCTCGACCACGTACTCGACGGCGAGCGCATCTTTGTTGCCATGTTCGCAGACCAGGGCGTGACGATCCCCAAGGACACCTTTGTTCGCGGCGACGCCGAGCAGTTTGGCTCCTTCCTTAAGGCGCGCATCAACAAAAAGCTCCGCATCGAGACCAAGAAGAAGAAAATGAAGGCCGAGAAGGCTGCAGCCGAGGCCAAGCAGGGAGACAAGGCAGACAAGCCCCAGGACAACAAGGGCAAGCAGTGCAAGCAGAAGAAGGGCAAGAAGAAGCGCTAAGGCCAAGTCAGACAGGCAGCCTCGCATCCCGCTATCCTCCCCATGCACCAGAGCGTGCTACACTAGCAGCATCTATGCCACCGCGAATGGCTCGGCACCGCGCCCGCCGCTCGCAAACGAACTTTAAACGCACGAGGGTTGGCCATGCCGCTTTTCTCGCAACATACCGCCCGGTTCTCGCCGGACGTCCCTTTGGAGGGCACCAGCTCTCGCGAGCTGCTCAAGCGGTACCAGCCGCTCGAGACGCTTGCGACCGGCGGTTTTGGCTCCATCGAGATTTGCCGCGACACGCACCTGCGCCGTCGCGTGGCCATTAAGCGCATCCCTCTTATCAACGGCTCCGGCATGCCCGCCAGCGACATCATGGATGTACTGCGCGAGGCACATACCGCCGCCATGCTTCAACATCCCAATATCGTGCAGGTTATCGACTTTACGCATGACACCGCCTATGCCTACCTGGTCATGGAGTATGTCGACGGCATGTCGCTGGCCGAGTTTTTGCATCGCGTGGACGGCCACTCGCTCACCTTTGACGAGGCAGCGACCATTGCCGACGCGTTGGGTCAGGCGCTCACCTTTGCCCATGCAAACGGCGTGCTTCATCTGGACATAAAGCCCGCCAATGTGCTCATTGACCACTCGGGCAATGTAAAGCTCACCGACTTTGGCATGGCGCGGCTGTCATCTGCCGGCGGCTTTGGCGGATCGCGCGGCGGCACCATCGGCTACATGCCGCCCGAACAGCTCGATATCGAGACCGGCACGGTCGACGAGCGCGCCGATGTCTTTGCCCTTGCCTGCGTGATCTACGAGGGCCTGTGCGGCAGCGCCCCCTTTATGGCGGCAACGCCTGCCGACTCGCTCGACCGCATCATCGGCGGCGCCACCTACCCCAGCGAGCTGATCCCGCACTTTCCCCCGGGAGCCGAGGCAGCGCTCATGAGCGCCCTCTCCCCTATGCCGCAAGACCGCCCCGATAGCATCGAGGCATTCTGCGACCAACTCCTTGCCGGCTTGGGGAGCGTGCGCGAAGGCCGTCGCAGCTTGGAGCAGATGGTAAGCGAGCTTTCGGACGACGAGCACGCAGCAGACGATATGGAGTCGCTGCCTTACGAGGATAACGCCATCGAGGTCGACCCCGCGCTTGGTTGGGCGGGCACGCGCTGGAGCTGCGCGCGCGATTACACCATGCGCGGTATCTCGGCGCTAACGTGTGCAACCTTCAGCTTTTTGCTTATGCAGACAGCGGGCGTCGCGGCGCTTCCCGGGCTGGTCGCCGCGGCCATCGCTATTGGCGCGGCGGCAGGCTTGGCACCGCAGATCGGCTCGGCTATCTCGGCCGTGGGCTTTTTGGTGCTCATGGCCAACGCCACCATGCAGGCGCAGGGCATCCTGTCGATGCTGCCGGTCGCGGTCATTTTTGCCGCCGCCATGTCCGGATGGTGGATTGCCTGGGGACGCACCGAAGCGGCCGCGAGCGCGGCACTCACCTGCGCGCTTGCGCTAGGTTGTCTAACCGGCGACGCCATCCTTGCCGCCGGGGCCGCCGCGGGCTTCGCGGCGTTTTGGCTCGGCCCGGCAAGCGCCGCTGCCGCCACGGGTATAGGCGCGCTTTTTGCCCGCCTGGCCGCAGCTGCCCTCCCTACGGGAGGCGTGCTGGGGCTTGGCAATGTCGCCGCAGCGCTGGGCGACGCGTTCCTCTGGGCCGCCTTCGCACTGATTGCAGCAGCAGCCGCGGCAACGTCGCTGCTGCTCAAAGCCCATGCCAAGCGCGCCGAGCAGGGGTCAAACCTCGCCGCCATCGTCGCAATTGCCGTCGCCGGTATCGGCTCGGCCGTATCGTTTTGTCTTGCACACCATATGGAAATTGCCAGCCTTGCGGGCACGGTCGTCGCCAAGGCGGCGGTTGCGGGAATCCTATCCTCTATAATCGCTGGGATATGCCTGTATTTGCTCGGATACCAAAGAACCTATACGGAGAGTGATCTTTCGTGAACTTCCTGAACATCTTCGAGGACCACGTGGCCGGCATCTTCGGTGCCACCCGTGCCCCGTTCTCCTTTAAGAAGCTTGCCAAGCAGGCTGCTCGCGACATGGAGGATCAAACTCTGGTGATCAACGGCGTCAACACCGCGCCGGCGCTCTATACCATCCTGATCGCCACCGATGACGATCCCATGCTTGCCCCGTTCTATCCCGAGCTTTCGCGCGAGGTGCGCGAGTTTGTGAAGGCGCAGGCCGAAAAACGCCGCTACGTCTTTGTCGGCGAGCCCCTTGTTCGCTTTATGATCGACCCTCAGCTGCGCGCCGGCAAGTTCTCGGTCTTTGCCGAGAACGTCGACGCTCCCACGCTCGGCCGTCTGTACGAGGAAGAGCGCGCCTATCAAAATGGCCTGGGACAGAACAGCTCGGCCACAAGCCGTGCCGCAAGCGCCCCCCGCGCCGGTCAGCAGCAGTTTGCATCGCCGCAGCAACACCCGGCCGCCATGCCCCAGCAGCAGCCGACACCCCGCGCTGCCACTCCCGACCCGCTCGCTGTGGCCGACCCCTTTGCACCCAATGTCCCCGATCCCGCAGCCCCCATCCCTGTGCCGCAAACCGTCTCGCGCGACGCACTTGCCGGTATGGGCGGAGCGGCTGCCACTGGCGCCGCCGTGGGTCTTGGCGCTGCGACCAGCATCGCCTCCAACATGGCAAGCCCCCGCGCCCCGCAGCGTCCGCTCGCCCAACTCGTCGACGTCGTGAGCGGCGAGAGCCACAACATCACCTCCGCGCAGGTGACCATCGGTCGTGAGCGCTCGGTATCCGACATCGCCCTGCGCGACCCCAACGTGTCGCGCCGTCATGCCCAGCTCACCTTTACCGGCTCTGACTGGTCGATCGAGGACCTCAACTCCACCAACGGCACGCTCGTCAACAACCGTCGCATCACGCGCTGCCCGCTGCGCAACGGCGATCTGCTAACGTTTGGCCTGAGCACCTTTGAATTTAGGGGTTAATCGCTTATGAACATCGATATCGTCCTTTTTGCAGGCCGCATCGTACTGGTCGTCCTGCTTTATATCTTCTTGTTCGCCGTCATGAAGACCGGCGTGGGGCTCGTGCGCGGCCAGCGCCGCGACTCTGCCATCTGGACGATCGATGTGGACAAGGGCCCGCGCGGCATTCGCGGTATTCACGTGGATATGCTTGGCCCCGTCATCGTCGGTCGTTCGCCGTCATCTGACATCTGCATCAACGAGCCGTTTGTCTCTGCCTCGCATGCGCGTTTTTCGCTGCAGGGCCCGGCACTTATTATCGAGGACCTCAACTCGCTCAACGGCACCCTTGTTAACGGCCGCCAGCTGGTGGAGCCCGCAACGCTGCGCGAGGGCGACGAAGTCCAGATTGGCGACGTGGTCATGAAGGTGAACCGTCGATGATCGACGAGGAGAACAAGTCCGCAACCATGTCCGAGGCACTGGCTGCCCCCGCGGCCGTGCCGGCTCATGCCGCCCCGGCGGGCCCTGCGCCCGTTGAGCCCGAGGACACCGTGTTCTCCCTGCCTCTTTCGCATGTAACGCAAGACCATCTGATGCCCATCGATGGCCAGGATGAAGATAATTCCACCGATGCCCCCATCGGCGCGCACGCCGTTGCCGATCAACCTTCGGCACCGGAAACTACACCTGCGCCGGCCCACTTTGCCGAGTCTGTCGCCGCGGCAATCGATGAGAGCGCCGCGGTGTTTTTGGCCCCCGAGCCCACGGCACCGGTGTTTCCCGTAGTTCCAGCACCCACCGCAGCGCCCGAGCCCGCATCTACACCGGCACCCGCGGCGGCATCCTCCCCCGCGGCCGCATCGGCGCCCGAGGCCGTGCAGCCTACGGCCGAAGAGATGCCCGTCGCAGCGACGGAGGACGCCTCTCAGCCCCACAGCACGCCCGCGCCCGCGCACTTCGCGGCACCCGAGCCCGAAGCCGTCGCCCCGCAAGACGAAGAGCCTGCCGACCACACAACCAAAGTGCCCGCCACGTCTAAAGTCGACGACCCGAGCAACGAGGCCAACGCCGTCTCGCCCGGCGACACGGCCGAGATTGATGTCGCCGCCGTGGAGGCCAAGCTCAAGGACCCTGGTTCGACCATGAGTTTTGAGCCGCTGGCCGACGAGCGCATCGAGACCGATTCGACCTACGATGCCGGCACCACCACGCAACTCATGTGGGGCGCCCGCTCCGATGTTGGCTGCGTGCGTCCGCACAACGAGGACTCCTACCTGGTACAGTCGCCGCTCTTTTGCGTGTGCGACGGCATGGGTGGTCACGCCGCCGGCGAGGTAGCCTCATCCATCGCGGTCGAGACCATCGCCAAGACGGCGCCACAGGCTGCCGACGCCGCGCGCCTAGCCGCAGCCGTCGAAGCTGCCAACGCCGCCGTCATCGAGGCCGCACTCAACGGCCTGGGCAAGCCCGGTATGGGCTGCACGGCGACCTGCGCCTATATCGAAAACGACATGCTCGCCATCGCCCACGTGGGCGACTCGCGCGCCTACCTGCTCCACGAGGGCACGCTCATCCGCGTGACCCGCGACCACTCCTATGTGGAGGAGCTCGTGGACGCTGGCGAAATTACGGCCGACGAGGCGCGCGTCCATCCCAACCGCTCGGTTATCACACGTGCACTGGGTTCGGACCCCGCCATGTATGCCGACCACTTTACCCTGCACATCGAAGAGGGCGACCGCCTGATCCTGTGCTCGGACGGCCTTTCGAGCATGATTCCCGATAGCGAAATCGAAAACATCGCCACGCAATCGTCTACGGCGCAGATTTGCGTCGATAACCTGGTGGACGCCGCGCTCGCTGCCGGCGGCCACGACAACGTGACGGTAGTCGTTGTGGACCTGGTCGACGACGGCGTCATGCGCGAGGCGAAGCGTGTTCGCCGCCGCAACGTCACCATTGCCGCCATCCTGGGCATCGCTTTTGTGCTGGCGGCAGCCATCTGGGCCTACGCGGGCGTCACCGGCTCGTATTACCTGGGCACCTACAAGGACACCGTCGCGGTCTACCGGGGCATTCCCGGCAAGCCGCTCGGCCTTAAGCTGCACTGGCTCGAGAGCACGACCGCCATCAAGCTATCCGACCTACCCGAAGACACGCAGAATCGTCTGAAAGCAGGCATTCCGCAAACGAGTGTTGACGACGCGCAGGACACTATCTCCAAGTACCGTCATCAAATCGATGAGGAACAGACCCGCCAGGTGATCGACGCGCAAACGATTCGCGACAACACCGACCAGGAATCGACTTCCAAATCGAATTCCGAAAAAACCGCCGAACAGTCCGCCGAGGCCGAAGCCTCCGATAAGAATTAGAAAGGGAGTGCCGCTTATGAGTCGCCGCAACACCGAAATGCTCTTGCTCATCGCCTCGGCGTTCCCCGTCATCCTGCTGTATGCGATGTACGTGCTCACCGCAGGCGCTTCCATCTCGTTTGAAACGCTCGCCGTGCCGATCGGTCTTTTTGCCGCCTTCGCCGCGGCGCATATCGCCGTGCGCATCCTGGCGCCCGGTGCCGATCCGGCCATCCTGCCCATCGTCTTTGTGCTTTCGGGCATCGGCATCACGTTCGTAACGCGTCTGGCACCCGCCCTCGCCATCTCGCAGCTCGTCATTCTGTTTGTCTCGGTGGCACTGATGGTGGGCACGCTCGCGATGATCAAGAATCTCGATGTGGTCATGCGCTACAAGTACACCTTTGGCATCATCGGCATCATCTTGCTGATGCTGCCCATCTTTATCGGCACCACCATTTCGGGCTCCAAGCTGTGGATTCGCATCGCCGGCTTCACCATCCAGCCCGGCGAGTTCGCCAAGATTTTTATCGTATTGTTCTTGGCCGGATACCTAGCCGAAAACCGCGAGCTACTCTCCATCTCCAATCGCAAGATCTTGGGCCTCAAGGTCCCGCGCCTGCGCCTGCTGCTACCGCTGTTCGCTGTGTGGGGTGTATGCCTTCTGGTCGTTGTCTTCGAGCGCGACTTGGGCTCCGCTGTGCTGTTCTACACCATCTTCTTGCTGATGCTCTACGTCGCCACGGGACGTTTCTCGTATGTCGTCATCGGCCTTGCGCTTTTGGCAGTGGGTGCCGTGGGCGCCTACAAGTTCCTGTCGCATGTCCAGGTACGTTTCCAGATCTGGGCCGACCCCTTTAAGGATGCCCAGGGCCAGGGCTACCAGATTGTGCAATCCCTTTTCTCGTTGGCTGACGGCGGTCTTATCGGCGTTGGCATCGGTAATGGCATGGCCAATAACATCCCCGTCGTCGAGTCCGACTTCATTTTCTCGGCCATCGGCGAGGAAATGGGCCTTTTGGGCGGCGGCGCCGTACTCGTCCTGTTTATGCTCTTTGCCGTGCGAGGCCTGACCACGGCCGCCCGCGCTAAGTCCGACCTTGCCGCATTTAGCGCCACGGGCCTCACGGCCGCCATTAGCTTCCAGGCCTTCTTGATCGTTGGCGGCGTTACCCGCCTGATTCCGCTGACCGGCGTCACCCTGCCCTTTATGAGCCAGGGCGGCTCCTCGCTGCTGGCGAGCTTTATCATTGTCGCGCTTTTGCTGCGCGCCGGCGATGAGGCCACCGGTCGCGAGGCCGAGCTCACCGGTACCGGCACCATGGCCGCCATCACTGACGACCAGGTCGCTTCTGCCGCGGCGCATGCCGGCACGCGCTTCGCTTCTTCGTCTTCCTACGGCCGTGGCAGCCACTCCACCGGCTCGCGCATGCGTCGTCGCCTGCTCGATACGCCCGAATCTGGCGTGCTCGGCCGCGTGGCGCTCGCCAACCGCCTAACCCGCGCGGTGTTTGCCTTTACGGCCCTGTTCGCCATCCTCATCGGCAACCTCACCTATGTCCAGGTCATCAAGGCCAAGGATTACCAGGATATGCCGACCAACAATCACACCATCGCCCGTTCCAAGTACATCCAGCGCGGCTCCATCATCACGTCCGACGGCGTGACGCTGGCCGAATCGCTGCAACAGGAGGACGGCACCTACGTACGCTCCTACCCTAACGGCAACCTGGCCGCCCATGTGGTTGGCTATGTGAGCCAGCAGTACGGTACCGCCGGCATCGAGAGCGTGATGAACGACACGCTCACCGGTTCCAAGGATTACTCCAGCTGGAACAACGCCATCGCGTCGCTCGCGGGCCAAAACCAGCCGGGCAACACCGCCAAACTTACCATCGACTCCCGCATCCAGACGGCCGCCGAACAGGCTCTCAAGGGCTTTAAGGGCGCCGTTGTGGTCATGGACCCGCGCACTGGCGCGGTGCTCGCATGCGCCAGCTCGCCCACCTACGACAACACCAACATCGACGCCCTGCTGCAATCGGGCGGCGGTGAGGATGGTTCTATGTACGACCGCGCCATGGACGCCCTCTATACTCCGGGCTCCACGTTTAAGGTCGTCACGCTTTCGGCGGCACTCGAGACCGGCACCGCAAGCCTTTCGAGTACTTATCAGGCGCCCGGTTCCATGGATATCGGCAATGCACCGGTCACCAACTCCGCCAATGAGAGCTACGGCACGATTAGCCTGCAGCAGGCCTTTGCCGTGTCGTCCAACGTCGTCTTTGGTCAGGTGGCAAACGAGGTCGGCGCCAGCTCGCTCGTACAGTTCGCCAACGCCTTTGGCTATGGCCAAAAGCTCGGTCAGGACCTAACCGCCGCGGCGTCCATCATGGCCGACCCCTCGCTCATGACCGAGTGGGAAACCGCCTGGGCCGGCGCCGGCCAGCCCGTCGGCATGGACCACACGCCGGGCCCGCAGACCACCGTCATGCAGAACGCCGTTATCGCGGCGGCCATCGCCAACAGCGGCGTCGTCATGGACCCGTTCTTCGTTGCCCAGGTGCTCGCCCCAGACGGAACCGTGGTCAAGACCACGCAGTCCCGCTCACTGGGCCAGGCCGTCAGCGCCACCACGGCCGAACAGGTCAAACAGGCCATGCTCGACGTCGTTCAATCCGGCACCGGCACCGATGCCCAGATTCCGGGCGTCAAGGTTGCCGGCAAGACCGGCTCTGCCGAGACCGTCGGCACCAAGGTCAACTCGATGTTCGTCGGTTTTGCGCCTTACGATTCACCCACGGTCGCCATCTCGGTAGCCTTGGAGGATTACGACAAGCACGACGTCGAGGCGGCAAAGATCGCCGGCATCGTCCTGACCGCGGCGCTTGCCGCCCAGGGAGCGTGATGCCCGTGATTGATGCGCAAGCATGGGGCGTGCCGCGGCCGATAACACTAGCGGCAATGCGCCACACGGCCCCAGCGGCCTCAAATTTGGTACTACACACATCGTTGAGCGAATAGTCATGTTAGGAGCAGGAATGGAACAGAGGGTCCTCGGGGGAAGATACCTCCTCAAGGATAAGGTAGGGACAGGCGGCATGGCGACCGTCTACCGTGCACAGGACCAGGTCCTCGACCGCACGGTAGCTATCAAAATCATGCTGCCGCAATATGCCGGCGACGCCACCTTTGCCGCACGCTTTAAGCAGGAGGCCCAGGCAGCCGCCGGCCTCTCCTCCCCCTATATCGTCGGCGTCTACGATTGGGGCAAGGACGGCGACACCTATTACATCGTCATGGAATACCTGCGCGGCACCGACCTTAAGAGCGGCATCAAGAGCCACGGCGCCCTTGATCCCAAAAAGGTCGCTCAGATCGGCTCGCAGATCAGCTCCGCACTTTCGGTCGCCCACAAGCACGAGATCATCCACCGCGATATTAAGCCGCAGAACATCATGGTGCTGCCCGACGGCAACATCAAGGTCATGGACTTTGGCATCGCGCGCGCCAAGAACAGCCACCTTACGCAGGACAACAACGTTTTGGGCACCGCCCACTACGTAAGTCCCGAGCAGACCCGCGGGCAGGATCTAGGCCCCACCTCGGACATTTACTCGCTGGGCGTCGTGATGTACGAGTGCGCCACCGGCCGCGTGCCTTTCGACGGCGACGATGCCATCTCGGTCGCACTCAAGCAGGTCAACGAGCTGCCCGTGCCGCCGAGCCAGATCAACTCCGGTGTCGATGCCGATCTTGAGCGCATTATCCTCAAGTGCATGGAAAAAGATCCGGCTAACCGTTTCCAGACGGCCGACGAGCTGCGTCAGGTGCTCAACAGCTACCTGTCTGGTCGCGCCGTCAACGTGCCGGAGCCTACGCGCGTTATCGGCGCCGTTGGCGACCTGGGTGCCACCAAGACCCGAGAGCTATCCGACCAGACGCGCGCCATGGTACGCCCCGTCTCGGGCGTGAGCGGACAAAATAACGCTCGCAGCTCCGTCTCGGGTTCAACCGGCTCTTACGCCACCGAGCAGCCCAAATCCAACAAGAACAAGATCATCGCCGCCGTAGTTGCTGCGGTAGCCGTAATCGGCGTCATCGTGGCCTTTGCCACCGGACTCTTTGGCGGCGAGCAGGTCCCGGTTCCCGATGTGTTGGGTAAGGACCAGCAGACCGCCGTCGAACTGATTAAGGATGCCGGCCTTGACGTCGGAACCATTGACCAGAGCTACAACGACGACGTCGACGAGGGAAAGGTTGTCGAGCAGACTCCTAACGGTCACACCAAGAAGCCCAAGGGCACCAAGGTGAATCTGGTAATCTCCAAGGGTCCCAAGCCCTCCGAGAAGGTTGATGTCCCGCAGCTCGTTGGTCTGACCAAGGACCAGGCAGAGGCGGCGCTGGCAAGCGTCGGCCTTAAGGGCAATGCCACCGAGGAAGCCAACGAGGCCGAAAAGGGCGAAGTCTTTGAACAGGGCACCGATGCGGGCAAGGAAGTCGAGAAGGGCACGACCATCTCGTACAAAGTCTCGAGTGGACCCGACACCACCTCTGTCCCTGATCTGACCGACATGACCGAGGCTCAGGCACGCAACGCCCTCGATATGGCCGGCTTCGGCGTCGATGTAACCTACCAGGAGAACGATTCCGTCACCGAGGGCACCGTCATTAGCTGGAACCCCAGCGGTAAGCAAAAGCCCGGCGCCACGATTACCGTCGTCATCGCCAAGAAGTCCGGCAAGGCAAACGTTCCGGGCAACCTGTACGGCAAGAGCATCTCCTCCGCCGTCACCGCGCTCAACAACGCCGGATTCTACAACATCGCATTCTGCGATCAGAACGGCAACCCCGTGAGTGGTAACGAAAACGCCACCGTGACGGGCGTCTCCCCCACTGGCAAGCAGTCCACCGACAGCACGATCACGCTGACGGTTTCGATTTCTGGCTCTGGCACCGATTCAGGCGACGATTCCGGCACGACCAACTAGTCATCGAGACATTGCCCACAGCGGCTGATGCCGCAAACATATTCGCTCACAGGCGCCCGCTTGCTCCCCCAGCAAGCGGGCGCTTTCTTTATCCGAAGCAGCGAAAACTACGGCATGCCTTTAAACCAGAAGAGCCCGGTACCGCAGCGGTACCGGGCTCGATATTGCTCTGGTGCCCCCGGGCGGATTCGAAAACTCCCCCCGCGGGGAAATCGGTGACGCGGGTGTCGACGGCCCGAATCCGGCCCTTAGACCAGAAGAGCCCGGCACCGTGGTGGTACCGGGCTCGATATTGCTCTGGTGCCCCCGGGCGGATTCGAACCGTCGACACCCGCTTTAGGAGAGCGGTGCTCTATCCCCTGAGCTACGGAGGCATGTTGTACTAGTGTAGCAGATTTGCGCCACTGCCATGCAGCGCATAGCCACTCTTCGAAGTTACGGTGGGACAGCCTTCCGGAAAGCGTGTCCCACTATCCAGACGAATTCTGGAACGGGCTTTCCGGATGGGGCCTCTCTAGGAAACTACGACCCGAAATTTGAGCTCGAAACGGGATATGGTTTCCCAAATGAGCATGTTCCGGAAACTGCATCCCAGAATAGGCGCTCAAACTGGGATGATATTTCCCCAGCGAATCCCGCGAAGAGCTACAGGTAGTCATTGGGGACGTTCTTAAATGACTAGTCGTATAAGAACGTCGCAGGCGACTAGTTGCCTTTGTGGAAAAGGCCTTTGATGACGGAGGGGATGCTCTTGGCGCCCTTGGCCGTCACATCGATAAAGTCGGGCGAACGCACAAGCTTATCCTCGTCGACGTACTTGCGAACTGCACGAAGCGTCTCTTTGTCGTCGCGCGTCGAAAACGTAAAGTGGCCGTTATCCTTGGTAAAGATAGCAAAACGCGTGATCTTCTTAGTGCCGCGCAAAACCTCGGCGGCAATATAGTCGACCTCGTCCCACGGAATTTGAATAAAATCCTCGGGATTGCGCTCGTTGTAATACTCGAACGCCTTATTGCCCACCATCACGTTACCGTGGCTGGTAAGCCCCATCAGGCAGGTTGCCGGTGTTGCCAGATCGACCGTGCTGTTCTGAGATTGCGCCATGCGCGCCTCGCCCTCCAAATAAAACAATCGGACCGCATCCAGTGTACCCACCGGGTGCGGTCCGTTTCAATGGCTCAAAAGCCCTTGCCTAGCAACTCTCGGTCTTAAGCCGAAGCGCGATTACATGAAGCCGCAAACGCGACCGATGATACCGACGGCGAAGAGAGCCAGGATGATGACGATCGGGCTGACCTTCTTCTTGAGCAGCTTGCAGACGAACAGCGTCAGGCACACGGCAGCAAGGCCGGGGATGAGCTGATCGAGGTTAGCCTGAAGCGTGGTGACCTTCACCTGATCAAGGGCGGTAGCACCGACGGAGTTGTACATCGTCAGCGCTTCCTTGATGCCCTCGGCACCGGAAGGCAGGTTAGCCCAGTCAATGAAGGCGCCGGCAGACTGCGTGACCTTGGAGACGACCGGGGTGAAGGAGATGGACACCCAGCGCTCGACCAGGGCGCCGATGATGAACATACCCAGGATGGAAGCACCCTCGGTGACCTTGCCCATCAGACCGCCGGAGAGGTCCTTGGCGATGGAGGAGCCGACCTTATAGCCAAACTCCTGCGTGTACCACAGGAAGGCGTAACGGATGATGTTCCACGCGAAGAAGAACAGCAGCGGACCGGCGATGCTGCCGGACAGGGCCAGGGAAGCGCCCAGAGCGCCCAGGATCGGGCGAAGGGTGAACCAGAAGGCGGGGTCGCCGACGCCGGCGAGCGGGCCCATCATACCGACCTTGACGCCCTGAATGGCGACGTCATCGATCGGTGCACCGTTGGCGCGCTCCTCCTCGAGAGCGAGGGTAACGCCAATGACGGGGGCGGAAACATAGGGATGGGTGTTATAGAACTCCAGGTGGCGCTTAAGCGCGGAAATCTGGTCGTCCTTGCTGGTGTAGAGCTTCTTGATCGCAGGGATCATTGCGAAGCACCAGCCGCCATTCTGCATACGCTCGTAGTTCCACGAGCCCTGAAGGAACTGATGACGGAAGCAAACCTTCTTGCGGTCAGCCTTGGTGAGCTGAATCTTGTTCTCTGCCATATGTATCACTCCCCTCCTACTCGTAATCGTTCAGAATGTCGCCGAGCGGGTCACCGGAGCCACCGCCCATGCCGCCACCCTGCTTGGCCAGATCCTTGAGGCCAAGGTAGATGAGGGCAAGGGAGATGCCGATGAGGCCAAGAGCGATCAGCGTGAGCTGAGGGATGGCAGCAAGGACAAAGCCGAGGATGAAGAACGGCCAGGTCTCCTTGGTGGCCATCATGTTGATGACCATGGCGTAACCGACGGAAGCGACCATGCCGCCGCCGACAGCCATGCCGCCGGACAGCCAGTCGGGCATAGCGTTAAGCGCGTTGGTGACCGCCTCGGCCGGGATGATGCACAGAAGTACTGCCGGGATGGCGATACGAAGACCCTGCATGAGGATGGCGGCGTACTGCCAGCGCTCGATGCCGGCGAAGTCGCCCTTCTCGGCGCAACCGTCCATGGCGTGAGCGATAGCGGTAGCCAAGGTACGGCAGATCATGGTCAGGAACAGACCAGCGACCGACAGCGGGACGGCGACGGCGATGGCGGCGGTAACGGCCTTGGCCGAATCGGTGGCGCCACCGTTGAGGGCGAGCACCATGATAATCGAAGAAGCGACCGAGGCCAGAGCGGCGTCAGGCGCGACGGCGGCGCCGACGTTAGCCCAGCCAAGGGCCATCATCTGGAGCGAACCGCCCAGGAGGATGCCCTCCTGAAGGTGACCGGTTACGAGACCGATAAGCGTGCATGCCACGAGCGGCTGATGGAACTGGAACTCATCCAGAATGCCTTCCATACCGGCAAGCAACGCGACAATCGCAACAAGCAGAATAGTGATTGCAGACATGTATCGGACCCTCCTTTACTATGCTTGAGCGGCCAGTTCGGCCTTAGCTTTCTTCAACATGGCGTCGAGATCCTCGGAGGAATCCGAAGGAACCTTGCGGACCTCGAACTTGACGCCCTTGGCCTTGAGGGCCTCGAGAGTCTTAACGTCGTCATCGCCCATAGCGACGGCGTTGGTGACGACGACCTTGCCCTTGGAGTGAGCCATGGAACCGATGTTGACTTCCTTGATGTCGACGCCGGCCTCGATAGCCTTGAGCAGATCCTGCGGGTTCTCAAAGAGCAGCATGGCCTTGGTGTCACCAAAGCGCGTGTCCTTGACAACCTCGGCCATCTTCTTGATGGGCACGACGTTGGCATGGACTCCCGGAGGGGCAGCCTGCTCGATCATGGTCTTGCGGAGCTCGTCGTGAGCAACGCCGTCGGAAACCACGATGATGCGGTTGGGGTTGATCTGCTTGGTCCACGTGGTGGCCACCTGACCATGCAGCAGACGGGTGTCGATACGGACGTGGGCGATCTTGATGTGCCCATCGCCGATGACCGTTCCCGGAGGGATGGCGCCTGCAGGAGCAGCGGCGGCCGTGGCCGGCTTCTTCTCCTCGGGCTCCAGAGACTCGGGCTTGACGCGCACGCCAGCCTTAGCCTCAGTCACGAGATGTTTTGCGATCGCATGTGCAGTGTTCTTTGCGTCAAAGCGCTGCGAATATGCCTCGATGAGCATAGGCAGGTTGACACCGGTGACGATAGCCCAGGAATCGTGGCCCTCGATGAGACCGCTGATCTGGTTGAACGGCGTGCCGCCCCACAGATCAACGAGGAAGAGCACCTGCTCCTGGTCCTCGAAGGAAGCGATTGCTTCCTCGACCTTGGCACGGAAGTCGTCGGGGCCCATGCTCGGCTCGAGCGAGACCACAGCCACAGACGGCTGATCGCCAAAGACCATCGAGCCCGTCTGCTTGATTCCGGCTGCCAAGTCCCCGTGGCTAGCAAGAACAATACTTACCATCACATAACCTCCTCTTTGTCTACGTATTTCCTACACGACATGAAAGGAGTATACCTGTTCGTCCTGTAAAATTATAGAGAAAAATGCGAATGATTGGATAATTTGTTTAAACGTCTAGGTTTGTTACAAGTTGATTACGTTACTGCTTTTTGACGGATTACACGCCAAGGCGTCACTTATCAAGCCATTCATTTTACAGATACAAGCAGGCTGGTCATTAATATCGATTTTAGGCAAGCGCGAATGCGCTTGTACTGCAGTTATTTTGTTTAAACAGACATAACTTGACTATTAGCGTGACTTATGCACTAACGTAAGTAGTCATTGGGGACGTTCTTAAACGACTAGTCAAACAAGAACGTCCCCAACGACTAGGGGCTAGACGATGTGGAGGGGGTTGGCAGCGTCGACGGCATCGGGGGCGTCGGAGAGGCCGTCGGGAGCAGCATCTGGCGGGTCCTCGTCGGGGGTCTCAATCTGCTTGATCATGACCTCCTGGCCCTGCAGCAGGTATGTCTCGCCGCTACCGCAATGGGGACAGATCTTGCCGTGCTCGACCGTCGCATAGTCGCGGCCGCACGCCTCGCAATGCGTCACGGCCTCGACAGGCTCCACGATAAGCTCCGCGCCCTCGGTGATAGGCTTTTTATCTGCCGCCCAGCGCCAAGCGTCGAGCAGCAAGTCGGGAACGACGCCCGAGACCTCGCCCAGCAGCAGCGTGACGCTCGAAACGCGACTCACGCCATTGGCGCGCGCCACGTTCTCGACATCGCGAATAATGTGATAGACGATTCCCAATTCATGCAAGGCGAAAACCCTTCTGCAGCGGTTGATACGATGTCAATCCATATATCAGCGAGCGGCGATCCAGGTGCCCCAGGTTGCCCCGAAACAAGGCGTCCGCTGGGCTTTTTGCCCGCGGCGCCGCAGTTGAGGGGCAAGATGGGGTATCTGGGCGCCGCGCAGCGTCGGCAGTGCCGCCGTTCGTTAGAACGGCGGAGCCTCATTACTTCTTCCCGAATTTGATCTTGATGGCACGCTTGAGCGCGTACTTGCCCAAGCTGGGGAGCTTTTGCTCGTATTTAACCATCGTGGAGCACTCGGGGCGGTCGCGATCCAGATGGATGGCGTCGAACGCGCACTTGGTGGTGCACAGACCGCAGCCGATACACTTGTTGGGGTCGACGATCGAGGCACCGCAACCCAGGCAGCGGGCGGTCTCGGCGCGCACCTGCTCCTCGGTAAAGGTCTCGACGTACTCGCTAAAGGGCGCGGCCTTCTCGCGCTCGCGGTCGACATGTGCCACCTCGCGGGTCGCGTTGTCGTAGCTCTCGATCACGACATCGTCGCGGTCGAGCGCGATGTAGCGGCGCTGGTTGCGGCCGATGGTGAGCGTGGAGCCCGGTTGCACAAAGCGGTGGATGGACACGGCGGCCTCGTGACCGGCAGCGATGGCGTTGATGGCAAAGCTCGGACCGGTGTAGACGTCGCCGCCCACAAAGATGTCGGGCTCAGCGGTCTGGTAGGTCTGAGGATCGGCAAGGGCACCCTGGCCGCGACCAAGCTCCACCTTGGAGCCAGCCAGCAGGTCGCCCCACACGATGGACTGACCGATCGACATGACCACGCGGTCGGCGTCGACACGACGCAGGTCGTTCTCGTCGTACTCGGGCGCAAAACGGCCCTCGTCGTCAAAGACACGCGTGCAGCGCTTGAAGGTGATACCGCACACACGACCGGCCTCGTCCAGATGGACCTCCTTGGGGCCCCAGCCGCAGCTGATGTGGGCGCCGTCCTCAACGGCCTCGCGACGCTCCTCCTCGCTGGCGGGCATCTGGGCCTCGCTCTCCAGGCAGAATATCTCAACGTGCTCGGAACCCAGACGGCAGGCGTTGCGCGCGACGTCGATAGCCACGTTGCCGCCGCCCACCACGATGGTGCGGCCGGACAGCGCGTCGATCTTGCCACTGTTGACCTTGCGCAAAAAGTCGACGGCCACGGTCACGTCCTCGGCATCCTCGCCCGGAATACCGGCGAGGCGGCCGCCCTGGCAGCCAATGGCAACATAAAAGGCCTTAAAGCCCTGCTCGCGCAGCTCGTCGAGCGTCACATCGCGACCGACCTCCACGCCATAGCGGAACTCGGCGCCCATCAGGCGAATGACCTCGACCTCGGCCTCGATAACATCCTTCTGCAGCTTAAAGCTGGGAATGCCATAGGTGAGCATGCCGCCCGGGCGCTCATTCTTCTCGAACACGACGGGCTTGTAGCCCTTCTCGGCCAGGTAGAAAGCGCAGGACAGGCCGGCCGGACCGGCACCGATGATGGCGATCTTCTGGTCGAAGCCGCCGGCACGCGTCGGGGTCACCACAGGTGGGACATAGCGGGTCGCGGCATCCAGATCGCGCTGGGCGATAAACTTCTTGACCTCGTCGATGGCCACGGCCTCGTCCACGCGACCGCGGGTGCAGGCATCCTCGCAGCGGCGATTGCACACACGGCCGCAGATAGCGGGCAGCGGGTTCTCGCGCTTGATGAGCGCTAGCGCCTCGTCATAGCGGCCCTGCGCCGCGAGCTTCAGATAGCCCTGAACGGCAATGTGCGCGGGGCAGGCCGTCTTGCAGGGCGCGGTGCCGGAATCGTGTGTCTCGATGCGGTTGTCGTTGCGGTAGTTGGGCGACCACTTGGTGTGGTCCCACTTGGTGGCATCGGGCAGCTCCTGGCGCGGATACTCGGGCACCTGTCCGCCGGCCTTTTTGCTGCAGAGCTTCTGGCCGAGCTTGACGGCACCAGCCGGGCACACCTCAACGCAGCGACCGCAGGCTACGCACTTGTCCTTCTCGACCTTGGCGACATAGGCCGAGCGCGACAGGTTGGGCGTGTTGAACAGCTGCGAGGTGCGCAGGGCGTAGCACACGTTGACGTTGCAGTTGCAGATGGCGAAGATCTTGTTCTCGCCGTCGATATTGGTGATCTGGTGCACAAAGCCGTTGTCCTCGGCCTGGCGCAAGATGTCATAGACCTCCTCACGCGTCACATAATGGCCGCGGTCGGTCTCAACCACATAGTCGGCCATATCGCCCACGGCAATGCACCAGTCGGCGGGGTCGTCGGCGCAGCCCTCGCCCATCACACGACGGCTCGCGCGGCAGCTGCAGGTGCTGGCGGCATATTTGCCCTCGTATTTGTCGAGCCAATGCTCGATATGCTCGATCGGCACCGAGGTGCTCGAAGCATCGATAGCCTTCTCGACCGGAATGACGTGCATGCCAATGCCGGCGCCTCCGGGCGGCACCATCGGCGTGGCTTTGGACAGCGGCCCCTTGGACGCCTGCTCAAAGAACTTGGCATAGACCGGATGCTCCTCGAGCTGGCTCACGCGCATGTTGAGGAACTCGGCGGAACCCGGCACCAGCATGGGCAGTACCCACTGCTTGGCGCGCTCGGGATTTTCCCAGTTGTACTCGAGCAGACCCGTGTAGCTCATGTCGTCGAGCATCTTCTCGATCTGGGCCTCGGGCATGCCGGTGAGCTTGACCATCTCGGGCAGCGTATAGGGACGGCGCATCTTCATCTTGCAGAGCACTTCGGCCTGCTCGTCGGTTGCGGCCTCGGCAAACGACCAGTACTCGTAGCCCAGCAGCTCGTCGCGATGCAGCAGACGGTTGGTGCAATGCTCGCACAGCTTGACAATGGCCTCGCGCGGATGTTCCGGCAGCGGCGGCACGAACTCCGAACCGATGTCGGGCTCGGTGTAGCTAATTCCCGGTCCGTTGAGAATCATGGTTGTCCCTTCTCTTGCCGCAGCCCGACGAGGCCGCAGCGCCCCTCTTTTTTGCAGGCCGGGCATGCCCCCATGCCGTTCACCCGCCATTGTTGACATTATGTCAAAAATAGTATTGACGAACCGTCAACACTATTCAAGACTATTAGGCGAACGGTCGGGCCCAAACGGATGAAAGGCGGCAAGCGCATGAGCGATAACGCAGCGAACACCCCTGTGGCCGACGCCGTCCCCACGCCCGACAGCGCGGCAAAGCGCCTGACAGGTGACGAGCGCCGTCGCGAGATTCTCGCCGCCGTGCGCGCCGTGAGCTCCGAGCTGGGCGTGTCCCATCTATCCGTCTCGGCCGTGACCAAGCGAGCCGGCTGCACGCGCTCGCTGTTCTACCACTACTTCGTCGACATGGACGCCGCCGTCACCGCCGTCATGGACGAGGCAATCGACGGTTTTATCTCCGAGCTCGAGCAGTGGAATGCCAGCCGCATCGTCGGTGATATCGAGGGCGCACTCGACACCGTCGCCCCGCTCTTTAAGCGCCTGGTTGTGAGCGGCCACGAGCTGCCGAGCACGCTCATCTCGAGCAGCGGCGCGCTCTACGGCGGCTTTCTGCACAACGTGGTCCAGCGCGTGGCGCAATACATCTGCGACACCACCGTGGTGGACTTTGTCGCCCATCATGACCTGCGCATCGACCATGTCTACGAGACGTTTTACACCCTCATCATGGGGCTGTTGATGTACATCCGCACGCACCCCGATGTGCCCGACGAGACGGTTAAGGAGATTATCGCCTCGACACTCCACATCGAGGGCTACACCGCCAAGTATTCCGAGCGCAAGCCCAGGAACTGATGACATTTGGCCAAACTGCCCGCGACGGAAGAGGGGCCGCGGGCGTATGAAAGGAGAGCAGCATGCTGTTCGATGTTTGGGGTAGCGATACCCTTATCCACTGGGCCGGCTGGGCGATGGTCTTTATCGGCTTGATCGTACTCAACGAGGTCGGCCGCCGTACCAAGCTCGGCGCGGCCATCATCTTTGGCGTGGCTCCGCTGGCCATGACCATCTACTGCATCGCCATCGCCGTCGGCGTTTCGCAGGGTGCCGAGTGGGCGCTCACCAACCCCACCCATGTATACCAGAACAGCTGGTTCCATTACGCCAAGGTATACGCGGCGCTGGCCGGCTGCTGGGGCTTCATTGCCATTAAGTACCAGTGGGGCAAGATCGGCAAGGCGCATTGGTTCCGCGCATGGCCGTTTGTGATCGTCGCCATCAACATCTTGATTGCCGTCGTGTCCGACTTTGAGAGCGCCTATCACTTCTTTGTCCTGGGCGAGTCCACCTGGGTCACCTCCGAAGGTGCTACGCAGCTGGCCGGCTGGAACAACGTGTTCAACGGCATCGCGGGCATCATCAACATCTTCTGCATGACCGGTTGGTGGAGCGTCTACGCCTCCGAGGACAAGACCGACATGCTGTGGCCCGACATGACCTGGGTCTACATCATCGCCTACGACATCTGGAACTTCTGCTACACCTACAACTGCCTGCCCACCCACTCCTGGTTCTGCGGCTTTGCGCTGCTGCTGGCGCCCACCGTCGCCGCCTTTATCTGGAACAAGGGCGGCTGGATCCAGAACCGCGCCTTTACGCTGGCCATTTGGTGCATGTTTGCCCAGGTGTTCCCCTACTTCCAGGAGGAGTCCATCTTTGTGACGCACTCCACGCTCGACCCCGGCGCCGCCACCGCGGTCTCGATCGTCGCACTGGTAGCCAACATCGCCGCGATCATCTACGTCGCCTACCGTGCCAAGAAGCTCGGCCGCAACCCCTACAAGCAGGATGTCTTTGAGGGCACCAGCGATTGGGAGAAGGCCACTGCCCGTCGCGCCAAGGTTGATTACGCGCACGCCGAGTAACGCGCCTGACGCAAACATCGCTTGAGCACGAAGCGGCATAGCCGGCTCCGCGCAACTCAACGCACTGCAGAGCCCCCGAAACGTGATTCGTTCGCGTTCCGGGGGCCTTTTGCTGCCGCGAGGATGCGGCTGAACGATACGCTCGGGTTAAATCGGATCTTATATTTCGCATGCGCTTTATATGGCTCCATTTTTGGGTACAGTGTTGAGCCGATATTGCATTGGGGGATATATGAGCGATGAGACACGTGGCCGCGAGGATGCGGCCCAGGATGCGGAAGCATGTGCCGAGGCCCTGGAGAGCCTTGACCGGATTGCGCTAGACGAGCTCTCGTTGAGCGATTTGGCCGTCGACGCGCAGGACGAGGTGCGCGAAGGCACTGAGGACGAAGGCAGCGACGCCAAAGACGCTTCTGACGAGGCCGAAGCCGAAGCCGAAGCCGAAGCCGAAGCCGAAGCCGAAGAGGACGATAGCAGGGACGACGTCCAGTCGGAATCCGCCTCGGGAGAAGAGACCGCCCTGCTTGGCAGCTTGCCTGCCGATGACTCGCTCACCCGCGAGCTTCCTGGCCTGGGTTCTGCGCCGGCCGTCGACGAGACCATCGCCATGGGCGATATTCCCCTGCCGTCCGTTCCCTCGGCACGCGAAGCCGAGGCTCGCCATCACAAGATGTCGCCCAAGCGACGCAATTTGATGGTTGCCGGCGTCGTTGCCGCCGCGCTCGTTGCCGGCGGCGCGGGCTATGCCGCTTGGAACGGATACCAACAAGAACAGGCCGCCGTCGCTGCCGTCAACGCCCACACCATGATGTCGGTGCAGATTGGCGTACATGCCGCAGGGCTCGACTGTTCCACCGGCTCCAAGATTCCCGTGCAGGTGAGCGGGCAAGACTCTGACGGCTCCTCCGTGAGCGAGACGCTCTATGTTGATGAGCACGGTCGCGGTATTAAGCTGCTGCCTGGCGACTATACGCTCTCCATCGCTGGGTCCCCCATCGCAGCTGACGGTACCATTTACACCGTGCCGACCACCAAGGCGCAGGTTAGCGTAAAGAGCGACGGGCAGGACCTGAGCACTCAGGCATCCTTTAAGCTTAAGGTACCTTCGGCAGACACGGTGACCGACGACCAGATCGATGCCGCGGCCAAGTACGCCGAGGAGGGCGGCGCGAGCTCTGCCGCGGTCGCAAAGGTGCTCCAGCAGGCGGCAACCGCGCGCCGTGACGCCGCCGTCAATGCCATGAGTTCCCGCGAGGCGCAGGCGGCCCGCGACGCCGATGCTCGGCATAAGGCAACGAACCTGTATCAGCTCGATATTCCCGTTGAGTGGTACGGCAAAGTCGCGACTTGGCAAAACGGCAATACGCTGTGCATCTATCTTGCCAGCGACAGCAATACGCCGATCGCGACGCTTGTCGCAGTGCGCGACGGCGAGAGCTTTACGCCCGATAAGGGCGATACGGTTTTAGGTGCGGCAAGCCTTGGCAACGGCTACACGGTCTACGCCAGCGGCCCCGTCTATCCGTATGTGGTGCCCCAGACCATCAACGGGCGCACGCAAGACCCCGTGTCGACCTACCCCATGGACACGGCCATTGAGCTTGTCGAGCTTACAACCGGCAACCGCTATACCTATAGCCAGATCAAGAACGTACTGGTCGGTAAAGACGGCAAGGCAGACGCCGCGACCAAACTCGAGACCGACTACCTCGCCCAGATTCTGATGCCAAGCATCAAGGCCCAAGACTAGACGGCCGCAGCGAGGGTAGCTAATTTGGGACGGGGCTTTTTAGCTGCCCCGACCGTTAATCGACTAAACCGGCACATTACCAGCCGGGGCAGCTAAAAAAGCCCCGTCCCAAATTAGCTACCCTGCAGGAGTTAGCGCCACGGATCGGCTTCGAACATCGGCTCGCGCTCGGGGCGGCGATCGCTGTAGGGATCGTAGCCGTCGTCGTCCTCGTTCTCGGCACGGATGTAGGGGTCGCGCGGCTTGGGTGCCGGCTTAGGCGCAGGCTTGGGTGCGGCGGGCGCTGACTCAGGCGCCGGTGCGTTCGTCTCGTTCTCGTCTTTCATCTGCATAGCTCCTTGCCATGTACTCACGTTCAACATCATCGATTGTCGCACGAAAAAGGGCGGCGGACCCAATTGGATCCGCCGCCCTTGGCGTTTGGCTCAAAAGGTAGATTTTAAGGCATGGCCCAACAATCTACTCGGCGTCGGGCACCTCGTAGGTGGCAGACGGCGTGTTATCGCACACGACGGTAAAGGCACCGTCCTTGTCGACGTCAACCGTCACCTGATCGCCCTCGCGCACCGTACCGTCGATGATAGCGGCGGCGATGGCGTCCACGACCTCGCGCTGCACCAGACGCTTGAGCGGACGGGCACCAAAGACCGGGTCCAGACCGCCCACGGCGAGCATCTGCTTGGCCGCCGGGGTGATGGCAAGCGTCATGCGCTCCTTGGCCAGACGTGCGCGGACGTCGGCGAGCTGAATATCGACGATCTTTTCGATCTGCGCCATGCCGAGCGGATGGAACACCACGATATCGTCGATACGGTTGAGGAACTCGGGACGGAAAGTCTGAGCCATGGCCGCGTCAACCTGATGGCGCATCTCCTCCTCGTCCTTGCCCGAAAGATCGGCGATGGCCTTGGAGCCCACGTTGGACGTCATGATGATGATCGTGTTCTTGAAGGACACCTGACGACCCTGACCATCGGTCAGACGACCGTCGTCGAGCACCTGCAGCAGCACGTTGAAGACATCCGGATGGGCCTTCTCCATCTCGTCGAGCAAGATTACGGAGTACGGGCGACGGCGCACGGCCTCGGTGAGCTGTCCACCCTCGTCGTAGCCCACGTATCCCGGGGGCGCACCGATCAGACGCTGAACGCTGAACTTCTCCATGTACTCGGACATGTCGATACGCACGAGCGCGCGCTCGTCATCGAACAGGCACTCGGCCAGCGCCTTGGCGAGTTCGGTCTTGCCCACACCGGTGGGGCCCAGGAAGAAGAAGCTGCCGATGGGCTTGTCCGGATCGGAGAGGCCCGCACGGCTACGGCGCACGGCCGCGGCGACGGCGGAGACGGCCTCATCCTGGCCGATGACGCGCTTATGCAGCTCGCCTTCCAAGCCCTTCAGCTTGTCGAGCTCACCCTGCATCATCTTGGAGACGGGCACACCGGTCCAGGCGCTCACGACCTCGGCGATCTCGTCGGAGGTCACCTGCTCGTTGAGGCCTTCACCGTCCTGCTGCTTTTGTGCCTCGAGCGCGGCCTCGGAATCCTGAATCTGCTGCTGCAGACCCGGAATCACGGAGTAACGCAGCTCGGACGCACGGCCCAAGTCTCCGTTGCGCGTCGCACGTTCCTCTTCGCTCTTGGCCTCATCGAGCTGGCCCTTGAGCTCCTGCACATGGTCGATGGCGTTCTTTTGGTTGAGCCAACCGGCCTTTTGCACGTTGAGCTTTTCCTGGACCTCGGCGATTTCCTGGCGCAGGGTCTCCAGACGCTCCTTGGAGGCGTCGTCGGTCTCCTTCATGAGCGCCTGTTCCTCGATCTGCAGCTGGGTGAGCTGACGCGTGGTGGCGTCGATCTCGACCGGCATGCTGTCGAGCTCCATGCGCAGGCGGCTTGCCGCCTCATCGACCAGGTCGATGGCCTTGTCGGGCAGGAAGCGGTCGGCGATGTAGCGATCGGAGAGGTCGGCGGCGGCCACGAGCGCGCTATCGGTAATGTGCACGCCGTGGAAGATCTCGTACTTCTCCTTGAGGCCACGCAGAATCGAGATGGTGTCCTCGACGGTAGGCTCGGAGACCATAACGGTCTGGAAACGACGGGCGAGCGCCGCGTCCTTCTCGATGTACTTGCGGTATTCGTCGAGCGTGGTCGCGCCGATCGCGTGCAGGTCGCCACGGGCGAGCGCAGGCTTGAGGATGTTGCCGGCGTCCATGGAGCCCTCGGTGGCACCCGCGCCCACGATGGTATGGAGCTCATCGATGAACAGGATGACCTTACCCTCGGACTTCTGTACCTCCTTGAGCACGGCCTTCAAGCGGTCCTCGAACTCGCCGCGGTACTTGGCGCCGGCGACCAGCGCGCTCATGTCGAGCTCGATGAGGTCGCGGTCGCGCAGGGTGCTCGGTACGTCGCCGGCCACGATACGCTGGGCGATGCCCTCGACGATGGCCGTCTTGCCGACGCCCGGCTCGCCAATGAGCACGGGGTTGTTCTTGGTGCGGCGGGACAGAACCTGGATGGTGCGACGGATCTCATCGGTACGGCCGATGACCGGGTCGAGCTTGCCGGCACGGGCCAGATCGCAGATATTGCGGCCGTACTGTTCCAGTGCCTCAAACTGCGTCTTGTCCTCAGCAGACGTCACGCGGTCATCGCCGCGCAGCTCCTCGTAGACTTGCTCGATGCGCTCCTTGGTGACGCCTGCGTCGCGCAGAACGCGGCCGGCCTCGCCCTTGTCCTCGGCAAGTGCCATCAGCAGATGCTCGGTCACTACAAAGCTGTCGCCCATCTTGGTGGCCTTTTTCTCGGCCTTCTCGATGACACGGACGAGCTCGTTGGACAGGCCCATCTGCTGGCCCTCGCCCGAAACCTTGGGTGCGCGGTCGATGGCATCTTGCGTGGAGTGTGCAAGCTGGGCTGGGTCGGCGCCGATGCGCTCGATAATCACGGAGATATTGCGCTCGCCGACACCGAGCAGGGCGGACAGCAGGTGAATCGGCTCCACCGCGCCGGCCTGTGCGTCGGCAGCCGTGCTCATGGCGGTCTGCAACGCCTCGCGCGACGTCATTGCTAGCTTATCGATTCTCATGGAATCACCTCTCTTGGGGCGGCCGCCCTACGGGGCGGCTTCACGTTGTCCGAGAAGTATTGTTGCCAGCTTTGTACGATCTTATACACAAATCTAAGTCTCTATATATAAGATTTTCTGAGTGATTGATGGATAGGGAGCAGGCACGCTCACCCGCTGCGGCCTCGTCCCCTTACTATCTCAATCTGTAACATCTAGCGGCTGTTTATGGCTCCAGATGTTACAAATCAAGATGAAATGGCCAGCGGCAACCGTTTGTCTCAATCTGTAACATCTACTCGGCAAATAGATCTCTATCTGTTACAAATCGAGACGAACAGAAGACACCCGAATCGAAAATCTAAATCTGTAACACCAGACCCACTTTTAGCGGCCAAGATGTTACAGGTCGAGACAAACCGAGAACCGCCAAAAAGGTGCCTGCCCCCTTTGTGGCGGTTCTCGACAAAAAAGAAGCCGCCCCATTAACAGAGGCGGCATCAAGCAAGTCTATTTATTAGCGTCCCTCAAGACCCAACGAGAACGTCGCGGTAGCCCCGGACACACCTTTCCCTCGGGCGACCCTCGCGAAGCGCGTGAGCGGGCGGGAAAGGATAAGCCCCGGGCGGACAATTAAGTGCGTTACTCGGCAGCGGCCTTGAACTTGTTGTAGTTGATCAGGCAGCCGGCCTTGACGATGGCACGCTCCTCAGCCGTCATATCGGCAATGTAGAGCTCAATCTGCTCGACCGCACCATCGGCGCGCACCACGTAGGCGGCGATGTCCTTCAGGTCGCCATCGAGCGCGGCACGGATACCCGGCACAAAGACGTAGTCGCCCACCTCAAAGTTGGGCTCGGCCTCCATCTGGAAGGGCACCATGCCCCAGTTCATCACATTGGAGCGATAGCGCTTGGTGGCGTACTCGTGGACGATGTTGGCCAGACCGCCAATCACGCGCTGGCAGCTCGCGGCCTGCTCGCGGGCAGAACCGTCACCGGGCTTCTTGGCATAGAGCATGGAGCCGTACTCGGTCGCCTTGGCATCTGCCGCGACGCCGGCGCCGGCCAACGCCTCAAACACGCCGGCAAGCTCGGCATCGAGTGCCGCCAGATCGCCCGCCGCCTCGCCGGCAACGCGGCGCTTCTCCACGGCGTCGACCTCCTTGGAACGACCCACGTAGGCCGGATCGCGGCGGCTGAGCGTAAACTCTGCCAGGCCCAGCGGATTGGAGCGGAAGGAGCTCGTCTCGCCCGAGGGAATGAGCTCGTCGGTCGTGGTGACCGGGTCCATGATCTTGGAGCACACCTTGAGCAGGATATCGTCGCCGAGAGGCTCCATCGCGGGCCACGGCTTGATGTTGGGGCCTTCGACCAGCTCGTCGGCAGGCTCGGCCTTGCCAAAGCCCCAGTACACGCGCTTTTTATACGGCGCGTCGTCAAAGGTGTACTCGCAGGCCTCATCCCAAGTCTCCTCGGGCAGGTCGGTCGCCGGCGTCAGGACGCCGCCGTTGGCAGCCGTCGCCGCAATGGAGCGAGCGTCCATTAGGGCCACGGCGCTCAGCTGACCATTGCCCGGCTTGGAACCCTCGCGGTTGGGGAAGTTGCGCGTGGTGTGGCGGATGGACAGGCCGTTGTTGGCAGGCGTGTCGCCGGCACCAAAGCACGGACCGCAGAACGCCGTGCGCACGATCGCGCCGGCCTCCATAAGGTCGTAGATATAGCCACGGCGCGTAAGTTCGAGTGCCACGGGCTGGCTCGTGGGATAGACCGATAGCGAGAACTCGCCGCAGCCGGTGTTGGCGCCCTTGAGCACGCGGGCAGCCTGGACCACGGAGTCGTAGTTGCCGCCCGAGCAGCCGGCGATAACGCCCTGTTGCACGTGAAGCTTGCCGTCGACGATCTTGTCGAGCAGGCTAAAGTGCGTCTTGCCCTCGCCGATCTTGGCGGCCTCGAGCTCCACCTCATGCAGGATGTCCTCGAGGTTCTCGTTGAGCTCCTCGATCTCAAAGCCGTTGGAAGGATGGAATGGCAGCGCGATCATTGGCTCGATGCTCGACAGATCGACCTCGACGCAACCGTCGTAGTAGGCGACATCGGCGGGCTTGAGCTCGCGGTAGTCGTCGCCGCGACCGTGCATGGCCAAAAACGCGTGCGTGTCCTCGTCGGTGGCCCAGATGCTCGACAGGCAGGTGGTCTCGGTGGTCATGACGTCGACGCCGTTGCGGTAATCGGTCGTCATGCTCGCGATGCCGGGGCCCACAAACTCCATGACCTTGTTCTTGACATAGCCCTTGGCAAAGACGGCACGGATGATGGCGAGCGCCACGTCGTGCGGGCCGACGCCGGGACGCGGGGCGCCCGTGAGGTAGATAGCAACGACGCCGGGATAGGCAACGTCGTAGGTGTCGCGCAGCAACTGCTTTGCCAGCTCGCCGCCGCCCTCGCCCACGGCCATGGTGCCCAGGGCGCCATAGCGGGTGTGCGAGTCGGAGCCCAGGATCATCTTGCCGCAACCGGCGAAGTTCTCGCGCATAAAGGAGTGGATGACGGCGATGTGCGGCGGAACGAAGATGCCGCCGTACTTTTTGGCCGCGGAAAGGCCAAAGACGTGGTCGTCCTCGTTGATGGTGCCGCCCACGGCGCACAGCGAGTTATGGCAGTTGGTGAGCACGTAGGGCAGCGGGAACTGCTCCATGCCCGAGGCGTGCGCCGTCTGGATGATGCCGACGAAGGTGATGTCGTGGCTCGCCATGGCATCGAAGCGAATCTTGAGCGCCTCGGGGTCGCCGGACGTATTGTGTGCCTGGAGGATCGAATACGCGATGGTGCCGCGCTTGGCATCCTCGGGCGTCTGCGTAATACCGCGCTCGGCAGCCTCGGCCGCAGGCACAACCTCGCTGCCGCCGCGCAGGTAGATGCCGTCTTCGTACAGCTTGACCATACTGTCTCCCACTCTGCCCAAAAGATTTGGGCGCATAGCATGCATTCGTTCAATATCGTGCCATAGAACGGTTGCGAGTGGGTTACGAATCTGCACGTTCACTTTATCTCGGTAAAGTACAGGACGAGCCCGATGTGGGTCAGCAGATTTGGTGCAAGAGCGTCCCTTACGACTAGTCATTTAAGAACGTCCCCAATGACTACCCATAACAACGCCGCTGCTTTGGCAACGACAGCGAGCGGGCCCCAATGACTACCAACGACTACTGCATCCGGAGCAAGGCAACGCCGCAGGTAGAGGACGGACAGCGAGCGACGTCCAGAGCGAACAAGTTGGCATGAAAAAGGCAAGGCATAGACCTTCTGGTCATGCCTTGCCTTTTGAATGACAAATTGTCGCTCTGGGCGGCGCGCAGCGTCGACCGGTCCGCCGTTCGTTAGAACGGCGGAACCTAGAGATCCCCGCCGGCGCCCAGCAGCTTGCGCATGACCTGTTCGGGATTAACCGAGCCATCGCGCGGGGCCAGGGAGGTGATCTTCTTCTGCATCTTGTACTCGTGCAGCTCGTCCTCGAGCTGGCGCATGCGGGCGCGGAGCTTTTCGTTCTCGCGCTCGCGCTCCTCGGCACGCTCCTTCATATCGAGGATGCGCACCACGCCGGCAAGGTTGATGCCCTCGTCGGTCAGCTGGTTGATGAGCTCCAGGCGCTCGATATCGGCACGCGAATACAGGCGCGTGTTGCCGCCCGAGCGCTGGGGGTTCACCAGACCCTTGGACTCGTAGACGCGCAGAGTCTGCGGATGCATGCCGGTCAGCTCGGCCGCCACGCTGATCATGTACAGCGGTTTGTTCCTATTGTCCTCGGCCATGCTACCTGACCCCTTTCCGTCTCGTTATCGTCCATCATAAGCCCGCGGGCGTGGGCGTGCACCGCGACCGCCCTAGAACGTCGCCTTGTAACGGTTAACTTTCTCGCGGTAGTCGCGCGTGTCGGCCTCGCGCAGCTTGGTCATGGCATCGCGCTCGTCATCGGATAGGTTCGTGGGAACCTGCACCTTGATCTCGACGAGCAGCGCGCCCGTACGGCCACGGTGCTTAACGTCGGGCGCCCCCATCTCCTTAAAGCGGAACTTCTTGCCCGTCTGGGTACCCGCAGGCACTTTCAAACGGACCGTCGCACCGCCGGGCGTGGGCACATCCACCGTGCAGCCGAGCGCCGCCTCGTAGACCGAGACCGGTACCTCCATGGTCACGTCGGCGCCTTTGCGCTTAAACAGCGGGTGCTCCTCCACATGCGTGGTCACGACCAGGTCGCCGCGCTCGCCGCCGGCGACGCCATACTCGCCGCGACGCTTGTAGCGTAGCTTGCCGCCGTCGACCGCGCCCGCGGGCACCGAGACCGTAATGGTCTGCTGCTCGCCTGTCGAGGGAATGCGATAGGTGACCTTGTGCGTCACGCCGCGAAACGCGTCCTCGGCCGTCACATCGACGGTCAGCGACAGGTCGCCGCCCTTGCGAGCGCGGCTGCGACCCGCGCCGGCACCGGCAGCGCCCGCAGCCCCGGCAAAGCCCGAGCCCCAATCGCTGCCCCAGGCGCCGTTGCCGCTAAAGATGCTGTCGAAGATGTCGCCCCAGCCGCTGGCACCCGCGCCGGCACCGTAGCCGCCGCCATACGCGCCGCCTGCGCCCGGCATGCCGCCAAACATGAGCATCTGGTCGTACTCTTTGCGCTTCTTCTCGTCCGAAAGCGTCTCGTAGGCCTCGCTGATCTCCTTGAACTTGGCCTCGTCGCCGCCGGCGTCGGGGTGATATTTTTGCGCGAGCTTGCGAAACGCGCTCTTGATCTCTTTGTCGGAGGCGCTCTTGGATACGCCCAGGATGTCATAGAAGGTTTTGCCTGCAGCCATCGTAGCTCCTCTCCTGTTTTATCCGTCGCCCAGCGGGCGGCGGTTCATGCTTTCATATGGCACTAGGCCAGAAAGGGCCCCGGGTGTTGCCCCGGGGCCCTTCTCAATTACTCCTCGGTGCTCTCGGCCGTATCGGCCGCAGCATCCTCGGGCGCCGCTTCGGGCTCCGGTGTGGGGCGCTTTTCGCCACCGTAGGTCACCGTCACCATCGCGGAACGCAGGATGCGGTCCGCCATGCGGTAGCCCTTCTGGTACACGTCGTTGACGGTCTCGTCGTACTGCGACGAGTCCTCGACGCGACCCACAGCCTGGTGCTCGAGCGGATCGAACGCCTCGCCCTTGGGGTCGATGGGCTCAACGCCCTCGTGCGCAAACACATCGAGTAGCTTGGCATGCACCGCGTCGACGCCGTCGACGAACTGCTTAAAGTCGTCGGCAAGCTCTTGGCTGCGGGCATGGTCGATCGCACGCTCGATATCGTCGACCACCGGCAGCAGCGCAGTGACGAGCTTCTCTGTCGCGCGCTCACGCTCGGCGATACGCTCGTTGGCGGTGCGGCGACGGAAGTTCTCCCAGTCGGCCTGCAGACGGGCGGTGCGCTCGGTGGCGTCCTTCGCCTTGTCCTCGGCAGCCTTCTGAGCCTCTGCCGCAGCATCGAGCTCGTTGCGCACGTCGGCAAGCTCCTTCTGGGCCTGCTCGAACTTGAGCTTAAAGTCGTTGTCGGCGGCTTCCTCACCGGCGCGGATAGCGGCTTCCACCATCTCGTCCTCGGTCATCGTCGCCTCCTTGTTGGAATCCTCTACCTGGTTCTCGACAGCCTCGGCGGCCTCGGCCTCGTTGGCCTCGGTATCGTCGATGGCCTCTACGGGAATCTTCACGTCCTTCTCCTCAGAGTCAACGGGGGCGGCTCCAACGGCAGCCGCCTCCGTGCGAGCTTTACGGGCGGACATGATTACTTGTCCTCGTCGTCCACAACCTCGTAGTCGGCGTCGACGACGTCATCGTCGGCAGGCTGGGCGCCGGCGGCACCGTCGGTCTGCTGCTGAGCGTCGGCGTAGACAACCTGAGCCAGCTCGTAGGCCACGGACTGCAGGGACTCGCCAGCGGCCTTGATGGCCTCGACGTCAGAGCCCTCGAGCGCCTTCTTGGCATCGGCGATAGCGGCCTCGGCCTTGGACTTCACGTCGGCGGAAACCTTGTCGCCCAGCTCGTTGAGGGTCTGCTCGGTGGAGTAGCACAGGCTGTCGGTCTGGTTGCGGACCTCGACCTCTTCCTTCTGCTTCTTGTCCTCCTCGGCATGAGCCTCGGCGTCCTTGACCATACGATCGACTTCTTCGTCGGACAGAGCGGTGGAGCCGGAGATGGTGATCTGCTGCTCCTTGCCGGTGCCCTTGTCCTTAGCGGAGACCTTGACGATGCCGTTGGCGTCGATGTCGAAGGTGACCTCGATCTGCGGCACGCCGCGGCGGGCAGCCGGGATACCGGTCAGCTGGAACTTACCGAGCGACTTGTTGTCGCGGGCAAGTTCGCGCTCGCCCTGGAGCACGTTGATCTCGACGCTGGTCTGGTTGTCGGCAGCGGTGGAGTAGACCTCGGTCTTGGAGGTCGGAATCGTGGTGTTGCGGTCGATCATCTTGGTCATGATGCCGCCCATGGTCTCGACGCCCAGCGACAGCGGGGTAACGTCGAGCAGCAGGATGCCCTCGACGTCGCCGGTGAGCACGCCGCCCTGGACGGCAGCGCCGTCGGCAACGACCTCGTCGGGGTTTACGGACATGTTGGGCTGCTTGCCGGTCATGGTCTTGACGAGCTCCTGGACGGCGGGCATACGGGTGGAGCCGCCGACGAGGATGACCTCGGTCAGATCGGAGAGCTTAAGGTTAGCGTCGCGCAGGGCGTTGGTGACAGGCTGCTTGCAGCGCTCGAGCAGGTCGCGGGTGATCTTCTCGAACTCGGCGCGGGTCAGCGTGTAGTTGAGGTGCAGCGGGCCGGACTGGTTCATGGTGATGAACGGCAGGTTGATAGTGGACTGCTGGGCGGCGGAGAGCTCCTTCTTGGCGTTCTCGGCGGCCTCCTTCAGACGCTGCAGGGCCATGGGGTCCTGACGCAAGTCGACACCGTTCTCCTGCTGGAACTTATCGGCCATCCAGTCGATGACGCGCTGATCCCAGTCGTCGCCGCCCAGGTGGTTGTCGCCCGAGGTGGACAGAACCTCAAACACGCCGTCGGCGAGGTCGAGGATGGAGACGTCGAAGGTACCGCCGCCCAGGTCGAAGACCAGGATGCGCTGGTCGGAGCCCTGCTTGTCCAGGCCATAGGCCAAAGCGGCAGCGGTCGGCTCGTTGACGATACGCTTAACGTTGAGGCCGGCGATCTTACCGGCGTCCTTGGTGGCCTGACGCTGGGCGTCGTTGAAGTAGGCCGGGACGGTGATGACGGCGTCGGTGACGGTCTCGCCCAGATACTTCTCGGCGTCGGCCTTCATCTTTGCGAGCGTCATGGCGCTCACCTGCTCGGCGGTGTATTCCTTGCCCTCGATGTCGACGACGGCACGGCCACCCTGGCCCTCCTTGACCTCATACGGCACGGTCTTGAGCTCGGAGGTGCACTCGGAGTACTTGCGGCCCATGAAGCGCTTGATGGAGAACACGGTGTTCTTGGGGTTGGTGACCGCCTGGTTCTTAGCGGCCTTGCCCACGACGCGGTCGCCGTCGGCACGGAAGCCCACGACAGACGGGGTGGTGCGGTCGCCCTCGGCGTTCACGATGATGGTCGGAGAACCGCCCTCGAGAACAGCCATTGCGGAGTTAGTAGTACCAAGGTCGATACCAAGAATCTTGCCCATTAGAAATTCCCTCTCTCTTGTGCGTTTGCACCGACTCGGCGGTCTGCCAAGCGGTCTTTCGGCTTGTCTTTCAGGATGTAGTGTATCCCCTTATGGACCGGAATATACAAAATCTAAGTCAATTCATATAAGATTTCTTATCATTTAGAGTTTAGGTTCTCGAATGCGCAGGTAGATGCGCTGATTGAGTTCTCGGCAAATCTATCGAGATCTATGTAGAGATGGCTGAGGTTTGGGCCGGGGGCGCCTGGGGCTGCTTTACGGAAAGCTCGTCCCGGTTTGAGCGTGGATTCCGGGTCGTAGTTTCCGTCTGAAGGCTCAACCGGAAACCATATCCCGTTTTGAGAGCTGATACCGGGTCGCAGTTTCCGCTAGCGGGCCCAACCGGAAACTGCGACCCGTTTTTCGACCAGATAACGGGATGCGCTTTCCGAAAGCCCACTCAATTGCTCAATAATTCGAGTCACCTTTAGCTAACATCTGCACAGCTCACCAGTCTCACCTGTGCGTTTCTTAGTAAGCCTTGGCATACTCGGCGAATGGTATGAAGATGCCGGCCAGAGGGTATTGCAAACGGTCGCTCACGTGGTATGTTTTTGCCCGAATCAAACCGGCGCGCATCGCCTGTAGCGTCGGTCAACAGAGAGGAAACTACCATGGCTCATCCCGTAATTGATGCCGACGAGTGCATCGCTTGTGGCGTTTGCGTCGACTCCTGCCCCGCTGGCGTTCTGGAGCTCCAGGACGTCGCTACCGTTGCTGACGAGGACTCCTGCGTCGCCTGTGGCGCTTGCCAGGACGCTTGCCCCGCCGGCGCGATCACCGAGATCGTCGAGGAGTAACAGCTCTTCCACCTGCACACACTCAAAAGTACACCGTGCACAAACAAAAAGGAGGCCTCCGCATCGCCGCGAAGGCCTCTTTTTTGTGCGGATAGCTAATTTGGCACCGTCGCAGGTTGAGCATAAGTCAGCGAAAACGCCCCCAAGCGAGCAAGGTGACGTGAAAGAGGAGGGAAGCGTACTTTTGTACGCGACCGACGATTGAACGTCAGATTGCCGCTTAGGGGCGTTTGCAGCGTCGGCTACGACAGATCGTCTTCGTAGGGCATCAGGTCTGCCAGATAGCCCTTCTCCTTGAGCATAGCCTCGATCTCGTCGAGGGCTTGCTCATCCTCTGCCGCGATGCGATGGAAGTGATAGCCGCTCGTCACCGTTAGTAGTGGAAAGCTCTTGCCGCTCTCGATATCGTGCAGGTAGCGCTCAACATCGCGACGATTGCGGATGTCCAGGTCGGCCGTGATCTTACCGTACACGCGGTGGTTGACGATTACGTTGAGCACGGCGCCTCCGGCGTCGACGATACTCGTGAGCTCATCGCCTGTCTGCTCCACGCTATGGCGAACCTTGACCAGGCGCGTGGGCACGGCGGGGCTGCTGGGGGCCTCCTGCAGCACGTAGCCGCGATTGGTCGCCACGATATCGTGCCCATCGGCGCGCAGCAGGGCGATGTCTTGCACGACAACCTGGCGGCTCACACCCACCTCGCGAGCAAGCGTACTGCCGGAGACGGGGTCTTTGGCTCGCTCGAGCACGCCCATAATGGCACGGCGACGCTCGCGGGCGTCCATTATTTACCGTCCAGCAGACGCAGGTGCTTAAGCGAGAGGTCGAGAATCGGCGCAGAGTGCGTCAACGCCCCCGAGCTAATAAAGTCAACGCCCAGGTCGGCAAGCGCACGGATATTGCTGGCATCCACGTTGCCCGAACACTCGGTCTTGGCGCGACCGGCAATAAGCTCAATCGCGGCAGCCATGTCATCGTGGGTCATGTTGTCGAGCATGATGATGTCGGCGCCGGCCTCCACGGCCTCGCGCACCATGTCCAGGTTCTCGCACTCGATCTCGACCGTCGCGGTAAACGATGCATGGGCGCGCGCCATCTCGATCGCACGCGTCACGCCACCGGCGGCGTCGATGTGGTTGTCCTTGAGCATGACGGCCGTCGACAGGTTGTAGCGGTGGTTGCTGCCGCCGCCGATCTCGACCGCGGCCTTCTCGAAGACGCGCATACCCGGGGTGGTCTTGCGCGTGTCGACGAGCACGGTCTTGGTGCCCTCGAGCGCCGCAGCCATCTGGTGCGTATAAGTAGCGATACCGCTCATGCGCTGCAGGTAGTTGAGCGCCACGCGCTCGCCCGAAAGCAGCACGCGCGCATCGCCGCGCACCTGGCCCACATGGTCGCCGGCGTGCACCTCGTCGCCATCGGCAACATCAAACAGCACCGAGCTCTGCGAATCCAGCAGCTCAAAGGTACGAGCGAACACATCCAGGCCCGCGATGATGCCATCGGCCTTGGCGATGAGCTCCACCGTGGCGGGACGCGCCGTGGGGCACACGCTCGCCGTGCTCACGTCCTCAAACGTAATGTCCTCGCGCAGAGCCTGCAGAATCAGATCATCGACGACGAGCTTCATGGTAATGGGGTTCATGGTCTACTCCTCCACGGCCTGCGTGCCGGCGGCACGGGCCAAATCATCGATTGCCAGGGTGTCGGCGCTCAGGGCGCGATGACGGCCATCGAGCGCGGGCTCGCCCGCCTGCTCCACGGCGAGCGACTGGCCGGTACGCATGTGCCACGCGGCGCGACGACCCCAGACCAGCGCCTCGAGCAGGCTGTTTGATGCAAGGCGGTTCTTGCCGTGAACGCCGTTGCAGGCCGTCTCGCCGGCGGCGTAGAGCTCGGGCATCGAGGTGCGGCCGTCCTTGTCGACCCACACGCCGCCCATAAAGTAGTGCTGCGTGGGTGTGACGGGAATGGGCTCGTCCAAGATGTCGCGGCCGTCCTCCAGGCAGCGTGCGCGAATGTTGGCAAAGTGTCCGGTTACCACGTCGCGCTCAACGGGGGCAAAACTCAGCCACTCGTGCTCGGTACCATCCTGCTTCATCTGCTCGCGGATGGCGGCGGCGACCACATCGCGCGGCTGAAGCTCATCGGTAAAGCGCTCGCCGGCGGCGTTAAGCAAAATCGCGCCCTCGCCGCGGCAGCTCTCGCTGATCAGGAAGGTGCGGCCCGGCTGCGGCGAGAACAGTCCCGTGGGGTGAATCTGCACGTAGTCCAGGTGCTCCATCTTAATGCCATGCTCCTGGGCGATGTAGCAGGCATCGCCCGTGAGCTGCGGGTAGTTGGTCGAGTGGTCGTATACACCGCCGATGCCGCCTGTCGCCCACAGCGTGTGGCGGGCATGGATTTTAAACGGCTCGCCGGCATGCACGCCCTCGGCGGCATTTGCCAGCTCGTCGGCGGGGCGAACCGAGTTGTCCTCGTCCACGGGAACGGCGACGACGCCGAGGCACGCCGTGGCGCCATCACGCTCGCCCGTCAGGATGTCGGTCATGGCCACGTGCTCCAAAATCTGCACGTTATCCAGCTTGCGAACGGCCTGGAGGAGCTTGGTCGTGATCTCCTTGCCCGTAATGTCGGCATGGAAGGCGATGCGCGGGCGGCTGTGCGCACCCTCGCGGGTAAAGTCGAGGCTGCCGTCGGCCTTGCGCTCAAAGTCCACGCCCATGGCCAGCAGGTCGTTGATGACCGAGCGGCTCGAGCGGATCATGATGTCGACGCTCTCGCGGCGGTTATCGTAGTGGCCGGCGTGCATAGTGTCCTCAAAGAAGGCGTCGTAGTCAGAGCCTTCGGGAAGCACGCAGATACCGCCCTGCGCGAGCATCGAATCGCACTCGTCGACAGCGCCCTTGGAGAGCATGATCACGCGCGTGCTCGTCGGCAGATTGAGGGCCGCGTATAGGCCCGCCACGCCGCAACCGGCAATGACGACGTCGCACTCCGTGTCGGGGCATTGTTTGGTTTCCACAGGAATCCTCTCCCTTGTAATGTGGCATAAGGGGTGGTCCCTCATGTCACATCGTTCTAGCGCGCCGCGTATTCGAGCATGCGGTCGAGCGTGAGCTTGGCCTGGTCGGCGGCTTCATCCGACACGCCGATCTGCACCTCGCCCTCGCCCGTCTCCAGGCAGCGCACGAGCTTTTCGAGCGTGATGAGATCCATGTTGACGCAGGTGGGCTGCACCGCGGGGAAGTAGAACTTTTTGCCGGTGCCCTGACAGCGGCGCTCGAGCTCGTAGAGCACGCCGCGGACCGTCACGATGATAAACTCGCTCGCGTCCGACTCCTCGGCATACTTGATGATGCCGGCAGTGGAGCCGATGTAGTCAGCCTCGGCCAGGACGTCGGCCTTGCACTCGGGGTGCGCCAGCACGAGAGCGTCGGGGTGCGCCTCCTGTGCGTCGACGATCTGCTCGACGGTGATGATGTGATGGCGCGGGCAGTAGCCGTTGTTGAGGATGACGTGCTTTTGGGGCACCTGCTCGGCCACAAAGCGGCCCAGGTTCTGGTCGGGAATGAACAAGATGTGCTGCTGCGGCAGCTCGGAGACGATCTTGACGGCGTTAGAGCTGGTAACGCACACGTCACTCCAGCTCTTGATCTCGACCGTCGAGTTGACGTAACACACCACGGCCAGGTCGTCGCCATATTCGGCGCGCGCCGCGTCGACCGTCTCGTGCTTGACCATGTGCGCCATGGGACAGTCCGCGCCCGGCTCGGGCAGCAGCACGGTCTTGGTGGGATTGAGCAGCTTGGCGCTCTCGCCCATAAACTCCACGCCGCACAGCACGATAGTCTGCTGCGGCAGGCTCTTGGCGAGCTTTGCCAGGTAGAAGCTGTCGCCGACGAAATCGGCCACAGCTTGAACCTCGGGCGCCACATAATAGTGCGCCAGGATCACTGCGTCACGTTGGGTTTTTAGCTGATGAATGGCCTCGACGAGCTCTGCGGGCACCAGTGCCGCGCGCTCCGTTGCCGTCGTTGCCGATGCCAGGCCGGCCGCGATATCGCGTGCAAGCTCCGATGCATCCATGTTCGCGCTCTGTGCCATCAAGGCCCCTCTCTTTTGGCGAATCTTGGGGCTTTAGTATGACACCTGGCTTTACAGCTGACAAGACAGCTGTAAAGCCAGGTGTAAAGTTGGAATAAAGATTCAATCTTGGGGCGGGTCCATTTTCGAACTGGCAAGCTGAGGACAGTCGAGCTCTCGATAGCGCAGGAGGCATCTTTGGACGGCCGCCGCGCATGGTCGACGGCATGCCCGTGGCCGAGCACACCGGACACGGCTTTGGAACCAGGAGCATTAAGCTTGCCGTCGAGCGCATGAACGGCAACTGCCAGTTTCGCATTCACGGCGATCGGTTTGAGTTTCGCGCAGTGATGTAAGGGCGCGACAAGTCGGCGCCGCGCTCGACCCATCAGGACCGCCTTGCCGGCGCCAGTCCGCTACAGCGGTGCGGCGGCCGGGGTCAGCTGCTTGATGTAGGCCCACATGCGCTGCTTGGCGGCCTTGTCGGTCAGCGCGGCCTCAAAGCCGTCGAGCGCGAGTACGCGACGACCCTGCACGTGGGCGACCAAGCCGGGCTTGAGCATGGCGGTATCAAAGTCGTCGATCGCCACGAGCATGTCTGCGTAGGTCTCGCGCATGGTATCGGCCGCGCGATCGTCCAGCAGCAGGACCGCCTCGGGGTCCAAGGCCTCGAGCGCCTCGCGGAACAGCTCGCACGGCAGGTCCTCGCCTGCCGCAACCGCCCCGTCGCCCGCGCCGGCAACACTTGCCAGCACGCAGAAATCCTCGGGCGCGTAACCGATGGCGCCGAGCGCCTTACGCAACGCGGCGCCGTCTGGACCGGCAGCCAACTCGCCACCTGCACGCTCGGCATCGTCTAAATCACCTTTTACCAGCACAATCGGCGAGCACGCGTTGCCCGCGATACGCACGCCGCGACCCGCGAGCGATGCGAGCTCCTGCTCGGCCGCCTGGGCGATGGCTTCTTTTTTCTGGCTTTGTGACGTGGGCATGCGCTCTCCAATCGTTTGCATGCCCACCATTATATAAAAGAGCCGCCCGCGAGTGGTTGCATTGCGGGCCGTTGGGTATAAGCACGGTCGTACTGAGTTTTACGCGGCCGAGCCGCGTCGCACTATGGAGGTCACCATGGCTGACATTAAGCAGATTACCCCCGAGAATTTCGATTCCGTCGTTAACGGCAGCCTTCCCGTGCTGGTTGATTTTTGGGCACCGTGGTGCGGTCCCTGCCGTTCGCTCTCGCCCATTGTTGACGAAGTGGCCGACGAGCTGGCCGGCAAGATTACCGTCGCCAAATGCAACGTCGACGACAATCAGGACCTGGCCATGAAGTTTGGCGTTATGAGCATCCCCACGCTGATTGTCTTTAAGAACGGTGAGGAAATCGACCGCTCCGTCGGTGCGCTGCCCAAGGCCAGGCTGCAGGCGCTGCTGGAGAAGCACCTGTAATACGCCGGTCATGTGTTGCCGTCCATGAGTGGTTTTGTGCCGCTCGCCGGAGAGCCGGGTGTTGCGCCCGCGACCACGGATAGTATGGTAATCACAAACAGCCCCCAGTGAACGGGTGCGGGTCAGACGGACTCGCACCCGTTTTCTTATGCGGCGATGCGTAAAGCGGGCGTAGTAGAATCTGAACCACTGATTAGACCCGTACAAAAGGAGATTCCCATGCATGACGTCGGAATGAACATGAGCCAGCTTGCCATGAGCGTCAAGCAGGTCGACGACACCATTGAGCTCGCCCACGAGTGGAGCCATCAGCTGCTGCATGCAACCGAGAACTTTGACATGGAGCGCATTGGCGCCAAGCTCGAGGCCGCCATGGCGGCGCTCCACGAGGCGCACGATGCGC
This sequence comes from Collinsella sp. SGI.095, assembly GCF_050314535.1. Classification (NCBI taxonomy): domain Bacteria; kingdom Bacillati; phylum Actinomycetota; class Coriobacteriia; order Coriobacteriales; family Coriobacteriaceae; genus Collinsella; species Collinsella sp. SGI.095. Next base: position 10,997 of record NZ_JBNPNG010000010.1, on the reverse strand, counting down.
TCGAGGGCTACGAGGAGGCCATCGAGGCCGACCATAACTCCGTTGGCTCCGTAAAGCTGGTGTAGCGTGGCCGAGCACGAGCATCCGCACGGGCCGACCGGCGACGTGGGCTGCCGTTGCAGCGGCTCCGCCTCCGAGCTGGTCCGTTTTTCGGTCACCGCTCCCGACGACCTGTTGCGCCGCTTTGACGAGCAAATCGCGCGCCGCGGCGACGTTGCCAACCGCTCCGAGGCCGTGCGCGACCTGATTCGCGCCTCCATTGCCAAGGAGCAGATGCGCACGCCCGACGAGCAGGTCATCGGGTCGCTCACCATGATCTATGACCACCATACCGGCGATCTGACGCGCCGTCTGGACGAGGTGCAGCACGACTACACCGACGAGATTGTCTCGACCATGCACGTGCATCTGGACCACCACAACTGCCTGGAAATTCTGGCGCTCAAGGGTCGCGGCGAGCGTGTCTACGAGCTGGCTGACCGCCTGCTGGGCCTGCGCGGCGTTAAACACGGCGAGCTCACCTGCGCCGCCACCGAGCAGAGCCTGGGGCTGTAGCGGGTCTTTGCGCGGCGCACCTGCCAAAAAGGGACAGGTTTATTTTGGCAGGTTTAACGTTTTACCGACCAAAATAAACCTGTCCCTTTTTGGCAGGTCTCGATGAAGGAGGGTCGCATGCGGCATGTGCATATTCATGTGACGGGCATTGTGCAGGGCGTTGGCATGCGGCCATTTGTGTATCGCGAGGCCATGGCGCATGGCATTTGCGGCTGGGTGCTTAACGCGGGCGATGGCGTGCATATCGAGGCGCACGCCCTAAGCGAGGCGCTCGACGAATTTGTCGCCGCGCTTTCCGAGCATACGCCTGCGGCAGCTCGTGTGGAGCATGTCGAGGTTATGGACCTAGCGCCCGGCGACTGGGAAGCCGCCAACGAGCGGGGCTTTCGCATTGTGGCATCGCAGGATCAAACCGCCCACACGACGCTCGTCTCGCCCGACATCGCCACGTGCGACGACTGCCTGCACGAGCTGTTCGATCCCGCCGACCGACGCTTTCACTATCCCTTTATCAACTGCACCAACTGCGGACCGCGCTTTACCATCATCCGGTCGCTGCCCTATGACCGAGCGGCCACCTCGATGGATTGCTTTCCTATGTGCCCCACCTGTGCCGCAGAGTATGGCGACCCGCTTGACCGGCGGTTTCACGCGCAGCCCGATGCCTGCTTTGATTGCGGGCCGCACATTACGTGGCGCGAGGCCGGCGAAGCCGCCGCGTCGCTGACCGTCGGCACCACGCGTAAGACCAGCGACGCCATTATCGACCGCTGTGTTGAGCTGCTGGCCAACGGCGGTATCGTCGCCATCAAGGGTCTGGGCGGATTTCACTTGGTATGCGACGCCTCCAACGAGAAGACGGTAGCCGAGCTGCGCCGTCGCAAGCGCCGCAGCAACAAGCCGCTTGCCGTTATGGTGCGCGGCCTTGCCGATACTGAACGCCTGTGCCATGTCAACGACGTTGAGCGCGGCCTGCTGGCCGGCAGCATTCGCCCCATCGTGCTGCTGCGCCGACGTGCCGTTTGCGAGAGCGGCGGCTCCCCCAACGCGCTCGCACCGTCCGTCGCGCACAACCTTCCTGAGCTTGGCGTTATGCTCCCCTACACCCCGCTTCAGCATCTGTTGCTTGCCGCGGCAGAAGCCCGCGGCATGCACGCGCTCGTCATGACCAGCGGAAACCTGAGCGAGGAACCTATCGAGACCGATGATACCCTTGCATGGGAGCACCTTGTTGCCGCCGGCATCGCTGACGCGCTACTTGGCAACGACCGTGCGATTCTCTCGCGCTACGACGACTCTGTGGTGCGCGCGGTGAACGGCGCCGTTATGCCCGTTCGCCGCGCTCGCGGATATGCACCCCAGCCGCTGCCGTTGCCGGCGCTCGACGGCACCACGCCCTGCGTACTCGCCTGTGGGCCGCAACAAAAAGCCACGATTGCGCTCACTCGCATGGACTCGGACGGTCATACGACCTGTTTTGTGTCGCAGCATATCGGCGATATCGAAAACGGCGCAACTTTCGATGCCTGGAACGCCGCGCGCACGCGCTTGGAAGATCTCTTTGACTTGGCGCCCGCCGCCTTGGCCTGCGATCTACACCCCAGCTATCTATCGAGCCAGTGGGCGCGCGAGCAGGCACGAAAATGCAATCTGCCGCTTATCGAAGTCCAGCACCATCATGCGCATATCGCGAGCGTAATGGCCGAGGCTATCGCCGCGGGCCAGCTTACAACCGACGCGCGCGTCCTTGGCATCGCCTTTGACGGCACCGGCGCCGGCACCGATGGGACCATTTGGGGCGGCGAGTTTCTTGTTGCCAGCCTTGGCGGCTTTGAGCGCGCCGCGCATTTGCGCACCTGGACGCTCCCCGGCGGGGCGGCCTCCGTGCACGACGCCCGCCGCAACGCCTTTGCTCTGCTCAGTGAGCTCGGCCTGCTTGAACATCCGGGGGCCGAGCGGCTCTTGGACGGCCTAGACGAGCAAACACGCAGCGTGACGGCAACGATGATCGAGCGGAACATCAACAGCCCACGCACGAGCAGTATGGGGCGTCTCTTTGACGCCGCCGCTGCAGTTTTGGGCATTTGCGGGCAGGCAACCTACGAAGGCGAGCCCGCCATCGAACTCGAAGCCGCCGCCTGGCGCGCGCTCGGCAGCAAAATTACCCATGTTCCCGGCGATAAAGACGGCTGTTCCGCATCTGACCCATTGCGACTGGACAGTTTGTTCAGATTTGTATTAAAAACAGACCCTCTAACCAACGGTTTTGGCTCAGATTACCCCGAAGAGGGCTCTCCAGGCACCTCATTTGCGGTTAATTCGCCCGCCGGATACCCCAAATCAACCCATTCGGGGTCCTCGCAGACGATCTATACCACCCATTACCACTCTAAAAAGTACAAATCTGAACTAACTGTCCAAGCAACCTCGAGCAGGTCTCTCGTCCTGGGCCCCAGCTCACTTTTTGCGGCGCTTTTGGAGGGAACCAGAGCCGGTGTGCCCGCCGACAGGCTCGCACTCGACTTCCATGTCGCCGTCGCGCGCTCCTCGGCACGCATCGCCAGCGAGATCTGCGCGTGCGAGGGCATCGACACCGTCGCGCTCTCGGGCGGCGTGTTCATGAACCGACTTCTGCTCCAGCTCCTCACCCGCGAGCTCAAAAGCGCAGGTCTTACTGTCCTTATCCCGCATACCGTGCCCGTCAATGACGGCTGCATCGCCTACGGTCAGGCGGCGGTCGCAAGCGCTCGTCTTGCGCAAATCGCATCGCAGTAGCTCGCTCTCGCACGCCGCTGTGCCCAGCCGTCTCACAGGCGTAACGCGTTTGCCCGCGAACCCCGCGAGCGCTACCATCAACTGATGGATTATTGAGCGCCCATCCAGCGCAAAGCGTCTAAAAGGGGAACAATATGTGCCTTGCCGTCCCCGGTAAAGTAGTCAAACGCGACGACGGCCTCAAGGCCACCGTCGACATGATGGGCATCGAGCGCCCCGTGTCGCTACGACTCGTGCCGACGGCGCAGGTTGGCGACTATATTCTCGTGCACGCCGGCTTTGGCATCCAGATCGTCGACGAGCAGGAAGCGCAAGAAACGCTCGAGCTCGTTAACGCCATGACCGAACTGGCCGAAGAAGACCAACTGGCCAGCAACCCGGCCGAGGCATACTAGTGGCGGCCGGACAGCCGGCGCGCTCCGGTATCGACTTTTCGGCATTTCGCGACCCCAAGCTGGCTCGCGAGCTCATCGAACGCATCCGTGAACTCGTCGGCGACCGCACCATCAACCTTATGGAAGTCTGCGGCACGCACACCGTGAGCATCGGTCGCTATTGCTTTCGCTCCATTATGCCGGCGGGTCTCAAGCTGCTGAGCGGCCCGGGTTGCCCCGTCTGCGTTACCGCCAACCGTGACATCGACCACGCGATCGCGCTCGCCAACATAGACGGCGCCATCATCACCACCTTTGGCGACATGATGCGCGTGCCCGGATCGTCCACCTCGCTCGCAGCGCAAAAGGCGGCAGGGCGCGATATCCGCATCGTCTACTCCCCGCTCGATGCGCTCGACATTGCCGAGCAAAACCCCGATCGTCCGGTCATTTTTATGGGCGTGGGCTTTGAGACTACGACGCCCACCATCGCCGCTGCCATCTTGGAGGCCGAGACGCGCGGGCTTTTGAACTTTTCGGTCTATTGCGCCCACAAGACCACGCCGCCGGCGTTGCGCGCCATCGCCAACGATCCCGAGACCGCCATCGACGGCTTTATCCTGCCGGGCCACGTCGCCACCATCACGGGCTTGGCGCCCTTTAGCTTTTTGGTCGACGAGTTCGATACCCCGGGCGTGGTCACGGGATTTGAACCGGTCGACATCCTGCAGGGCATCTGCATGCTGGTCCAGATGGTTGTCGAGGGCAGGCCCGCGATCGACAACGCCTACCGCCGTGGCGTCAACACAGGCGGCAACCCCGTGGCGCGACAGCTGGTCGAGCAGGTGTTTGAGCCATGCGTCACCACATGGCGCGGGCTGGGGCCAATTGCCAACTCGGGCCTTTCCATCCGCCCCGAGTTCTCGCGCTTTGATGCCCGTACCCGCTTTGACGTGCCCGTTGAGGCGACGGTCGAGCCGCGTGGGTGCCGCTGCGGTGACGTACTGCGCGGGGCCATTACGCCGAGCAGCTGCCCGCTCTTTGGCCGCACCTGCACGCCCGAGCACCCCGTCGGCCCGTGCATGGTGAGCTCCGAAGGCAGCTGCACGGCGTACTACCGTTATCGCGACTATTAGGTTCCGCCGTTCTAACGAGCGGCGGACTGGTCGACGCTGCGCGCCACCCATATAATTCCACCCACGATTGGAGTTTTGGATATGTCCCATAGCATCACCGATAGTACCGTCCTTTTGGGCCATGGCTCCGGCGGTCAGATGATGAAACGCATCATCGATGAGGTCTTTTTGGATGCCTTTGGGACGCCCGAGTTGCTCGAAGGCAACGACGCCGGCGTCGCCGCGCTGCCCGCGAGCGGGCGCATCGCCATGTCGACCGACAGCTTTGTAGTCTCGCCGCAGTTCTTCCCCGGTGGCAATATCGGTCGCCTCGCCGTGTGCGGAACCGTCAACGATGTCGCGACCTCGGGCGCCAACGTGCGCTACCTATCGTGCGGCTTTATCCTCGAAGAGGGCTATCCCATGGATAAGCTCCGCCAGATTGTGCAGACCATGGCCGAGACGGCGCGCGAGGCGGGCGTAGCGATCATCACCGGCGACACCAAAGTTGTTGAGCGCGGCGGGGCCGACGGCGTCTACATCAATACCGCCGGCGTGGGCGAGGTTCCCACGGGCGTGGCGCTCAGCGGCGCCAACTGCCGCCCCGGCGACGTTATCCTGGTGTCAGGCACACTGGGCGACCACGGGATCGCCATCATGAGCCAACGCGAGGGCCTGGCATTTTCGAGCACGATCGAAAGCGATGCCGCGCCGCTCAACCACCTGATTGCCGACGTTTTGGCCGCAGCGCCCGGCACGCGTTGCTTTCGCGACCCCACGCGCGGTGGCCTGGCATCCACACTCAACGAGTTTGCCCAGGCCAGCGGTGTTGCCATGGAGATCGACGAGGATGCCGTGCCCGTGCGTCCCGACGTGCAGGCCGCCTGCGAAATGCTCGGCTACGATGTGCTGCAGGTGGCAAACGAGGGCAAGATGGTTGCCGTCGTGCCGGCCGAGCAAGCCGATGCCGCGCTGAGCGCTATGCGCGCCGCCCGCTACGGCGAGAATGCCGCGATCATCGGCCGCGTGCTGCCGCTTGGATCGGACGCCCGTCCCGCCGTGCGCGTGCGCACCGGCTGGGGCTCTACCCGCATCCTCGACATGCTCGTGGGAGAGCAGCTGCCGAGAATTTGCTAGGGCGGAATCGCACGGTCGGCGTGATGTCACCTGATATCCCTGGAGATGTTCAGATTCCAAGCACACCCAACGCGTAAGCCCAGTATTATGGGGTGCGTTTTGAAACCCAATGACGGGAGCTTTCATGGCAGCAGCTTTTTCCCATGTGATCTTCGATCTGGACGGCACCATCCTCAACACGCTCGAGGACCTGGCAGCCGCCGGCAACCATACCTGCGAGGCGCACGGCTGGCCCACGTTTGCCGTTGACGAGTATCGCTACAAGGTAGGAAACGGCATGCTCAAGCTGGTTGAGCGCTTTATGCCCGCCGAGTACGCGGGCGACGGCCGTATGTTTGAGCAGACGCTTGCCGAGTTTAGGGCTTATTACGGCGAGCACAAGGAGGACCACACCGCCCCCTATGCCGGCACGATCGAGATGCTCGACCGCTTGCGTGCCGCGGGTGTGCAGCTTGCCGTGCTCACTAACAAGGACCACGTCTCGGCGGCCCCGCTTATCGAGAAGTACTTTGGTCCCGACCGCTTTGCGCTGGTACAGGGCCGTGTCGATGCGTTTCCGCCTAAGCCCGAGGCACCCGTCACGCTGCATGTGATGGAAGAGCTGGGCGCCGACCCGGCGACCACGCTCTATGTGGGCGATTCCAATGTCGATATCCTGACCGGCCACAACGCCGGTCTTAAGAGCGCAGGCGTCAGCTGGGGCTTCCGCGGCCGCGCAGAGCTGGAAGCCGCCGGCGCCGACTACGTGGTGGACACCCAGGACGAACTTGCAGCGCTGGTGCTGGGCGAGTAGCGAAGCCGCTGCTTAACGTAGCTGCGACAATTCTTCCACGCGGAAACGGCATCCCGTTTTGGGGCTCCGGAATGGGATGCACTTTCCGTTTGAGGCGCGTCGGGGAAACGACATCCCGTTTTGGAGCAATATTCCGGGTCGCACTTTCCGCAACCCACCCCATCCGGAAACCGCAACCCAATATTCGGCCAAAAACTGGGCCGCATTTTCCCAAGCATTCGATGCAAAAGGTCGAACTGGCCTGTAAAAGAGGAAAGGGCAGACCTTCTGGTCACTCGGTCCTCTTTGGAGCAGGAAGGGTTAGGCCCGCATGTGCTGATCCTGGACGGGTAACGGGAATGTCGTCTATCTCGTCCGATTCGCAGCCACTTTTCTTTGATTCTAACGAAATGGCAACTTGAACGAAAAGCACCCTTAGGTAATTAAAATCTTATTATGCTTAGCTAGACAACCTTGCTATGTCGTCTCAAATCACATCGCTTAGCTTGGTTTAGCCGCTTAAACCATCTAAAGAACCGTTCAATTTGTTGCTCAACAAATTGAACGACCTCGCTGCTACCCTAGGTTTCGTCCAACCTTTATCAAATCGAAAGGACGAAACGATGGAACCAGAGATCACGCCCGAGAACTCGCATAAAAAAGCGCCCGTTAAGGCCATCGTCATCGCGGCGGTCAGCGCCATTGCAGTGTTGGCAATCGTTTTCGCTGTCATTATCCCCCGAGTCAAATACTCTCAAGCTCAAGCTGCTTTCGATGAAGGCAATTACGCACTTGCAGAGCAATTGTTTAGCGAAACCCATTACAAAGACGCTCCAAGCCAGGCGACACTATGTCGAGGAATGGCGTTCTTGGAAAATGGCGACTACCAAGACGCAATTGACACGATTGAAAAAATGACCGATAAGACTCAAGAAAGCAAAGCATGCTACGAAAAGGCCTGCTATCTGCGTGCCAACGAGCTATTCGAAGACAAGGAATATGAAGAAGCTACCGGCTATTATCAGAAAGCCAAGTCCTATAAAGATTCGAAAACTCGTCTAGCAGAAGCCGAGCGGCTAGCACTCCAGCAGAAGACTGAAGATGAATGGGGCAACTTCGTCGATGACGCCTACGATGCGGCATACAGCGTCATGGAAACTCTCTGGGAAGAACTCCCCGACGTTGAGGGTTATTACGATGACAATTTAGATGATCTCTCATATACATTCACCGTCTCAGACCCAACAGGAAAACTGTCCGAAGCGTGGGACAGCAATGATCAAAACGTTAAGGAAGCAATTCGTTCGATCACAGACGGAATGGATGGACTTAGCCGTGATTTTCAGGCAATCGGTCGAGACCATGGCCTCGACGGCATCACCTGCACCGTCCTACTCGAATCCAATGACACAGTTCTCTACGAGTCCATCAACGGAAAGTCTCAATAGCAAATCGCGTCAAAAAACCCAACACCCTCATAAAAGGAGAATTCAATCATGTCCAACCCAGAGAGCCCCTTTATCGAACGATGACCGTTCGTTAAGGCGATCGCATGCACCGCTCTTTCCGCATCCGCTGTCTTCACTTCAGGTTGCGCCCTATTTGACGAAAAGACAGCAACCGCAAAGGCTCTTGTCGGGTATTACGAACTGTCTGAAGCAGACGGAATTTCTGCTGATGTTGCGCACGCCTTCAAAATGCGAATTGTCTCTGAATTCAAATCAGACGGCACCGGCATCATGCACGTATTTCAATCGGGGGAACCGAGTCAAGAAGCTGAATTCTCTTGGGAGGCAACCGGCCGTGACGAGGCGAAGTTGACCGCAAATTCAACTGAGTCCACCGTAAAGATCCAGGACGATGTCCTTGAAATCACCTCTCCTGATGATGAAGTCACTCTATGGGACCCCATCACCGAGAGCGAGCTTGACGCCGCACTCGCTAAAGACAGCAAAAACTAAGCGAAAGCGGCCTAGGGCCACCTGCCCAAATTGAACAACAACCATGCCCATGAAAGGAAGCAGCATGACTAAAACTTGCCCCAATTGTGGTGCGGAACTAAAGGATTCGCAGCGATTCTGCTTGGACTGCGGAAAAGAAGCGCCAGCTCCAAACGTCAACGGTTGCGCAGTGAACAATCTTGGCGAACAGACGGCCAATCATCTTGATAATCCAGCCGCGAGCGTTAAAACTGAAGCGGTTGTCGAAGAGGAAGCTCAAAAGATTCCCGAAGGCGCCATGAAGACCGAGCAATCAACCAGACCAACCGACACCAATGATACGGCGACATGCCAGACCAATAATAATTCAGACAATCAAAAGCCGATTGCCCCTAAAACACTCATGGACAAGGTCGAGGGCAGTGCTTTGAGCGATATTACCCAAAAGATAAATAAGCATGAGATTGCCTGTCGTGCGGGAATCGTTCTTGGTATTGTTTTCCTTTTTGTCGGCATGAGCATAATCGGAGGGGCTCATGTCTCCATTTCAGCCCAAAGCGTCAGTTCGATTACTTTTGGTGCAGATTTCTATACTGAGCAGTACGGTGTAACAGCAGATATTCTTTCAGAGCTCAATAGCATTGCGCTGGGCATAGAGCAAGGTCTGAACCTAATAATACGCGCATGCGGAGCAATCATTTGTTCCCTTGGTGTGTTGACCTCGGTCCTCTCTGCCGAACGCCTATTCGCCAAGAAGCAGGCGTAGCAGAAGCCATGTTTTGTCCAAGCTGCGGCCATAAACTTACTAAGAATCTTGCGTATTGCGAAAACTGCGGAGCTCCCGTTAACAATTCCCATCAAACAACTAGCTCCGATTGCAACAACAAAACTGTTTCGACATGCGAGCACAATTCACAAGCCCCATCGACATCGATTAATCCTGAGCCCACCGCAGGCGTAAGCGGACCCGTTAAGCAATCTGGTCACACAAAACGAAATATCATCATTGCCCTCGCGATCTTCGTGGCGATAGCAATCGCCGTCGCCGCATTCGGCGGTACGCAAAAACCACCGCGCCTCAAATCGGCTTCCAGCCAACAAATAGGCCCTCTTGCTGACGAATGGTGTGTCGGCACCTGGTATGCAGCAGGAATGACCACGACCGGAGCCGATGATTTAGTCTGGGGTGACTTCAGCGGCACAACGCTAAGCGTCGACGCCGATGGCAGTGGCATCCTCATTTTCTCCGATGATGACGACGGTCCGTACAAATGCACGGTCACCAAAGCAGGAAAGCAAAACGGAATTACAACATACACGTGTACCTTTGACTTCGATGAGGGCATGACCCCTGCAACGCTCTTTGCATACGACGATCCCATCGAAAATGATTCGCTCGTATCCCTTATATTCAACGAAGACCCCAACTTTATCTTGACCTTTTGTAAAGATAAATCCACGGTCCAAAATCATCCTTGGTCGCAATTGGATTCCGGCTCCGCTAAAGGGCATTCGGGCACCGACAATTTTTCGAATAGTTCCTCGGCAACTATGGGAGAGCGCAACGCACTAGGGAAGGCAAAATCCTATCTCGACACAGTTGGAGGCTTCTCGGAATCTGGCTTACGCGACCAGCTTGAGTTCGAGGGGTTTGAAGCAGATGAAATCAGCTACGCACTGGAGCATTGCGGCGCAGACTGGAATGAGCAATGCGCCGAAAAGGCCCAGCGTTATTTGGATTCGATGAGCATGTCACGCTCCGAGCTCTACAGCCAACTCGAATTCGAAGGGTTTACTTCAAGCCAAATATCTTATGGCCTATCGAAGGTCGGTTATTAACGAATCAACAAGGAGAGAATTAGATGACAACAGCTGCAAAAAAATACTGGCTCATCGGAGCCCTATGCATTTCACTTCCACTCGCGCTGCTCATGGGGGGGCTGTTCAATTGGCGGACCAGATGAAGAAACGCAGCATGTCATTGAGCTGATTTCAAAAATCGATGATGTCTCTTTGCAGACGGCCGCAACAATCGAAACAGCCTCGGACGCCTTTGATCAGCTGGATGAAAACCAAAAAATAAGGTTGAAAACCGGGACAAATTGAAAGCTGCGGAGAAAAAGCTCGATGAGCTCATGGCCCGAAGTGTCGACGATGAGATTAAAGCCATTGGGGAGGTCTCGCTCGATAAGGAAAAGGCAATCTCCGATACCCGAGAAGCATACGACGCCTTAAGCTTAAGCCAGAAGAAGCTCGTGGACACCAGCGATCTAGAACACGCGGAAGAGCAGCTTGCGCAAATCAAGAAACAGTTTTCCGTTGGTCAGAC